>DASZRI010000419.1:0-7470 GCA_035549215.1 Gemmatimonadaceae bacterium
CACCTCGTCCAGCGACCCGGTGAGCAGTGCGCCCGCCGCGCGGGCATGCCCCCCGCCGCCGTAGCGGCGCGCAAAGGCATTCACGTCCACCGCGCCCGTGCTGCGGAAGCTCGCCTTCACCTTGCCGTGCCCCAGGTCGCGGAAGAAGATCGCCATCCGCACGCCGCCGATCGCGCGCGCGTGCTCGACGATGCCATCCAGGTCCTCCTGGCGCACGTGATACGCCTCCAGCGCGCCGGCGCGCATCGAGAGCCACGACAGCCCCAGCCCCTCGTCGATCCCGAGCGACTGCAGCACCTCCGCCAGCAGCCGCACGCGCCCCACCGGCGCCGACGCGTACACCTGCCGGTAGATCTCCTCCTGCTGCACGCCGGCGGCGAGCAGGTCGGCCGCGATCGCGTGCGCGCGCGGCGACGTGTTGCTGAAGCGGAAGCCGCCGGTGTCGGTGAGGATCGCCGTGTAGATGGCCCGCGCCACCGCCGGCGTCACCTCCAGCCCCAGGTGCCGCGCCACGTCGTACACCAGCTCGCCGGTGGCGCACGCACGCGTGTCGCTGAACACCACGCTCCCCGCCGGCTCGTCGGACGGCACGTGGTGGTCGATCACGAGCCGCGGCACGCGCAGGCCGCGCACCGCGTCGGCCAGCGTCCCCAGCCGCCGCACGTCGTTGATGTCGAGCACCACGAGTACGTCCACGCCGCGCAGCGCGGCCGCCCCGCGCGGCGACGCGTCCTCCACGTCGTCGAGCAGGAAGCGGAACAGGTCCGGCCACGGCGTCGGGTTCACGATGCGGGCTGTGATGCCGCGCTGCCGCAGCAGCAGCGCGAACGCCACCTCGGAGCCGCAGCCGTCGCCATCGGCGTTGATGTGCGTGGATAGCGCCACCGTCCGGGCCGGCGCCAGCGACGCCGCCAGGCGGTCGATGTCCGCCGCGCGGCCCGGCGCGACGGCGAGGATCTCGGAAACGTTCAGGTCTGTCATGGCATGAAAAGCGAAACGGCGCCCGGAGGGCGCCGTTCCTGGTTCAGGGCGCCGGGGCCTCAGTCACCCGCCACGGGCGACGTGGCATTCCCCACGCGCGAGTGCGAGCGGCCATAGCCGAAGTAGATCAGCAGGCCGAACACCATCCAGATGATCAGGCGCAGCCACGTGTCCTTGGGCAGGCCGAGCATCAGGCCCAGGCAGCTGATCATGCCCAGCACCGGCACCACCGGCACCAGCGGCGTCTTGAACGGACGCACCAGGTCGGGGCTGCGGTAGCGCAGCACGAGCACGCCGCAGCACACGATCACAAAGGCAAACAGCGTGCCGATGGACACCAGTTCACCCAGCAGCCCGATCGGGAACAGGCCGGCGACCACCGCCGCCACCGCGCCCGTCACGATCGTCGTCACGTACGGCGTCTGGAACTTCGGGTGCACCTTGCCGAACAGCGGGGGCAGCAGGCCGTCGCGCGACATCGAGAAGAAGATGCGCGGCTGGCCCATGAGCATCACCAGCACCACCGACGCCAGGCCCAGGATCGCGCCGATGTTCACGATCGGCCGCAGCCACGCCAGCGCCGGGCCGCCCGCCTCGATCGCCACGAACACCGGGTGCGGCACGTCGAGCGTCGCGAACGGCGCGAGGCCGGTCATCACCAGCGCCATCAGGATGTAGAGGATCGTGCAGAAGAGCAGCGACCCGAGGATGCCGACCGGCATGTCCTTCTGCGGGTTCTTGGCCTCCTGCGCCGCCGTGGACACCGCGTCGAATCCGATGTACGCGAAGAACACCACGCCGGCCGCCGCCAGGATCCCGCTGTAGCCGAACTTGCCGAACTGGCCCGTGTTCGCCGGGATGAACGGGTGCCAGTAGTTCGTGTGCACGTGCATGAACCCGAAGCCGATCACCAGGAAGACGATCGCCACCTTCAGGAACACGATCAGGTTGTTGAAGTTCGCTGACTCCTTGATGCCGATCACGAGCAGCGTCGTCATCAGGCCGATCAGCAGCACGGCCGGCACGTTCAGCGTCGCGCCCGTGTGCGAGAAGCCCGTCGCCGGGTCGAACGCGAACGGCGCATTCGTGAGCGCGTCCGGCAAGTGGACGCCCAGCTCCTTGAGGAACGCGGTGAAGTAGCCCGACCAGCCCACCGCCACCGTGGAGGCGCCGAACAGGTACTCGAGGATCAGGTCCCAGCCGATCACCCACGCCACCAGCTCGCCCAGCGTCGCGTAGCCATACGTGTATGCGCTGCCCGCGATCGGGATCATGGACGCGAACTCGGCGTAGCAGAGGCCGGCAAAGAGGCACCCGACGCCGGCCAGCACGAACGACCACACCACCGCGGGCCCTGCGTGCTCCGCCGCCGCCGTGCCGGTCAGGACGAAGATGCCCGCGCCGATGATCGCGCCGACACCCAGGAACACGAGGTTCATCGCGCTCAGCGACCGCTTGAGCGTGGGCCCGTGTTCGGCTCCCTCGTCACTCGCCTCGGCCTGCAGGCGCTCGATGCTCTTGGTTGACCACAATCCCATGGGTGGGTTCTCCGGGGGATGACAAACGAAGGGGCGGCATGGGCGCCGCCCTCGGAAGGAAATGCTCAGCCGGCGGAGGGCTCGACTGTATACAACGTACGAAGTAAGCCCCGAGTCCGTTGTGCGTCAAGCAATCGGGGGCAGCCGGCCGTGCCGGCTGCCCCCGTCCCTCGCAGGCCCGCGGCGCCCGCGCGCCGGGCCGCCTACAGCGAGTAGTTCGGCGCCTCGCGCGTGATCGTCACGTCGTGCGGGTGCGACTCGCGCAGCCCCGCCGCCGTGATCCGCACGAACTGCGTGCGCGTGCGCAGCTCGTCGATGTTCGCGCAGCCCACGTAGCCCATGCCGCTGCGCAACCCGCCGACCATCTGGAAGAGCACGTCGCCCACGGGGCCCTTGTACGGCACGCGCCCCTCGATCCCCTCGGGCACGAGCTTCTTGGGCGACAGCTCGCCCTCCTGGAAGTAGCGGTCCGCGCTGCCATCCTGCATCGCCGACAGCGAGCCCATGCCGCGCACCATCTTGAACCGCCGCCCCTCGAGCAGGAACGCCTCGCCCGGGCTCTCCTCCGTGCCCGCGAGCATCGAGCCCATCATCACGCTCGACGCGCCCGCCGCCAGCGCCTTCACCGCATCACCCGAGTACTTGATGCCGCCGTCCGCGATCACCGGCACGCCGTCCGTCCCCTCGACGGCGTCGAAGATCGCCGTGAGCTGCGGCACGCCGACACCCGTCACCACGCGCGTCGTGCAGATCGAGCCGGGGCCGACGCCCACCTTCACCGCGTCCACGCCGCGCTCCACCAGCGCCCGCGCACCCTCGCGCGTCGCGATGTTCCCCGCCACGAGCTGCACCTGCGGGAACTTCTCGCGCACCTCGGCCGTCGCACGCAGCACCGCGTCCGCGTGGCCATGCGCCGTGTCCACCACCAGCGCGTCCACGCCGGCCTCGACCAGCGCCCGCGCACGCGCCAGGAAGTCGCCCGCCGCGCCGATGGCCGCGGCCACCCGCAGGCGCCCGTGCTCGTCCTTGTTCGCCGTGGGATACTGCCGCCGCTTGTGAATGTCCTTCACCGTGATCAGCCCGCGCAGCCGCCCGTCGGCGTCCACCACCGGCAGCTTCTCGATGCGCGAGCGCGCCATGATCCGCTCGGCCTCGTCCAGCGTCGTGCCCACCGGCGCCGTCACCAGCCCGTTGCGCGTCATCGCCTCGCCCAGCGTGCGATCGAGCTGCTGCTCGAACTGCAGGTCGCGGTTGGTGATGATCCCCACCAGCCGCCCCTCGTCGTCCACGATCGGCACGCCCGAGATGCGGAACCGGCGCATGAGCGCATTGGCCTCGCGCACCGTGTCCGCGGGCCGCAGCGTGATCGGGTTCAGGATCATCCCGCTCTCGCTGCGCTTCACGCGGTCCACCTCGGCCGCCTGCCGGTCGATGGACATGTTCTTGTGCAGCACGCCGATGCCGCCGGCGCGCGCCATCGCGATCGCCATCTCGCTCTCGGTCACCGTGTCCATGGCCGCCGAGACGAGCGGGACGTTCAGCTCGATGCCGCGCGAGAAGCGCGACCTGGTCTGCACGTCCTTGGGATGGGTGAGCGCGTGCTGCGGCACGAGCAGCACGTCATCAAACGTGAGAGCCACGTCCTCGCGCACACGCTGCGCGCCGGTCCGTGGCTCATCGAGATGCGAAAGCCCGCCTGCCGATGGAGCGGCCGAAGCGGGCTGCGGATTGGGTCGAGTTCTGGTCGCCATGGCGAAATGTAGGCTGGCGTACGGAGGTGGTCAAACCCGCCAGGCGCGCGGCACGCGGTTCCGCAGGACGCGCGGCAGGAAGAACGCCGCTGCTCCCGCCGCCGCCCGGATGTTCACCTCGGCCAGGTCCCGCGGATCCCCGTGCCAGTGCTCCTGCAGCACCTCGGGATCGGCCCGCGCCACCAGCCGCTCGAGCGCCAGCAGCAGGAAGAAGACGTCATCCACCTGCCCCAGGAACGGGATGAAATCCGGCACCAGGTCCACGGGCGAGATGACATACGCCAGCGCCGCACCCACCAGGACCTTGTCGGACAGCGCGACGCGCCGGTCGCGCAGCAGCCCCCACAGCAGGCGCACGTAGTCCGGGAGCTGGACGATGTAGCGCATCACCAGGCGCTTGGCCCCGGTGCGGGGCCGGCGCGGCGGAAGCGCGTCGCGCCCTGGACGCGCAGGTGCCGCCATCAGGGCGTGCCGCTCGCGTTCGCGTCGCCGGGCCCGGCGGGGCGATTCGCGTCGGCATCGGGCGGCGCCGGTTCGCCAGGCGCGCTGGCGGGCGCGTCCTTCCCGCTCCCGGCGGCGGTCGCGCTCGACTCGGCCGACGGCGACGCCGGCGTCGACGCAGACGCCGCTGCCTGCCGCGCGACGTTCACGACGTCGTTCGCGACCGACTTCCCCGCCGCCATCGCGCCCGACAGCACGTTCGACGCGCGGTTCAGGAAGCCCATCGTCTCGCCGATCACGGTGGCCGACACGCGCCCCGCCCGCAGCTTGTCCTCCACGGCCTCGGTGAGCTTACTGATCACGTTCGCGCCCGGCGACTGACGCTCGGCGTACTTCGACTCGAGGAACTCCACGTAGTCGAGCACCTGGTAGCCGCGCTCGTCGGAGAGCGTGTCCAGGTGTCGCAGGATGCGGTCGCGCAGGTGTTCGTTCATCGGGGCTCCAGGCCTGGGCTCAGCCGCGCCAGCGCTTCCGCTCGCCGCGCGCGTCGATGTGCACGTACGGCACGGGATAGCGCGAGCTCGTATAGATGCCGAGCCCGCCCGTGAGGTCCGGATGCGCTGCCTCCACCGCCTCCACCGCGTCCGCCACGAGGCGCGCGTCAGCGGCGTTCACGCGCCCATCGCCGTTGGCGTCCACCGCGATGTCGGCCGCATCGCCGTACTGGTGCCGGCTGTCGTCGGCGGCCCGTGGCACGGTGCGGTTGTAGGAGGGCGTGCGGAACCCGGAATGCACGTCGAGCTCGAGCTGCATGCGCCCACTACGGCCCGCGCGCCGTTCGAGTTCCGCCGCCACCAGCTCGACCTTGTCGAGCAGCCGCGGGGTCAGCGCCACGTACTTGGGCCACACGTCCTGCTGCGAGTCGTGCGTGATGAAGTCCGCCAGGCGCAGGTGCGCGCTCACGGACACGTCGGTGTCGGCCGGCTGCACCGGGAAGAACCCGTCCGGGTGCGCATCGCTGCCGCGACGCTCGCCGCGATAGGTCCCGATGCGGTAGCCGTTGAGCACCGCACCCTTCTTCTCGGCAAAGGGGATCATCACCGCCAGCACGGGACGGTCGAGCACCAGCGTCGTCGTGTCGCGCACGATGGCCAGGCGATAGAACCCGGGCGCCGAGGGCGCGGTCAGCGCCTTGCGATCCAGCGGGCGGGTGAGCGCCATGCTCACGGTGTCGCCCACCGCCACCCACTGGTAGCGCATCGAGAGCGAATCGTCGTCGAGGCGCACCGGGAACTGCACCGAGTCGCCAGGCATGGACTGCACCATGTCCACCGCGGCACTCGCGCCGATCGGCTCGGCCGTTGCGAGCGGCGGCGGTGGCGGCGCGTGGCGCGGCGCGACGAACGCCGGCAGTGAAGGCGGATACGTGAACGCCAATGCGAGCACGGCGGCCAGCGTCGCCAGCAGCAGCGTGAGCCGCGGATGGCGGCGCGGCGAACGCGGCGGCGTCACGCGCCGAGCCCCCAGCGGGCGCGCGTGCCGCGCACGTCCACGTGCGCGAACGGCCCGTGCGCCGGCGTTGCCGCGTAGACGCCCGCGCCGCCCGTGAGTTCAGGATGCGCGCGCTCCACGCGGTCCACCGCGCGAACGATCACCTGCGCATCCCGCCAGTCCACGCGCCCGTCGCCGTTCAGGTCGGCCATGCGCCCCGTGCCGTTGTCCACGTACACGTCCGCCGCGTCGCCGAACTGGTGCCGGCTGTCCTGCGCGCGGCCGCGCGGGTCGCCGCCGTTGGCGTTGTACGCCGGCGTGCGAAAGCCGCTCATGACGGCCAGCCGATCCACGCGAATGCCCCGAGAGCGGAGGTCAGCGATCACCAGCTCGAGCTTGTCCACGAGCCCCGGACGCAGGACCAGGTACTTGGGCCACACGTCGGCCTGGTCATGCGTCAGGAAGTCGCCCAGCCGGAAGTGCTCGGATATCTGTTCGTCCCGGCTCTCGGGCGTGACCCGGATGAACTCGCTCGGGTTGGCGTATGCCGTGGAGCTTAGCCGGCCGCGCTCCGCCGGCCAGAAGCCCACGAGGTAGCGGCCAATGCGCGCCCCGACCTTGTCGGCGAAGGGCAGCACGGTCAGGCGGGCGCCGCGCAGCTTGCCGCTGGCGCCGGCGGTGCCACCGGCGAATGCGCGGAGCACAAATGCCGTCGAGTCGGGACCGGAGGCATGGTGCGCATCGCCGGCGCCGGGGCCGGTCGCGATGGCCACGGAAGGATTCCCGTCCACTGCCGAACGCGCCGCCGTTGCCGGGGCCGCGCGCAGCACAATCCCGGCCGCGGCTCCAACGGCGAGTACGAATGTCGCAAGTCGCTGACGCAGCTTGTCTTGCATCATTTCGGACGATGAGTGGACAGGGGCACGAAGCTGTGGAATCTAGGGCGGGCACACCCGCCGGGGTAGCTACCTTGGAGCGCCCGCAAGGTTCCGGCGGATGTCATCGGCTCAGGGAATGGCGCGAGGCCGGCCCCGCTGTAGCGCGGATGCTACGACGGCGACCTCTCCGCTGCGGCGTCGGTTCAGCTTGCCCCTGCAGGGGAAGCACCCGGATTGTTACTGACCGTTCGATCAGTATATGAAGACTCGCGTCCCCACATCGACAAGATCGTACAGCCGCTCGACATCCTCGTTCCGCAGGCGCACGCACCCGTGACTGACCGATCGGCCAACCGTCTCGGGGTGGTTGGTCCCGTGGATCCCGTAGCC
>DASZRI010000420.1:0-5423 GCA_035549215.1 Gemmatimonadaceae bacterium
TGACGACGTGCACCAGCGCTTCCGTGAACCGGAACTCGACGGCGGCGCGCCCGGGCAGCGCGTCGGCGAGTGCGCGCAGCGCGACGTGGTAGCCCGGATCGCCCATGCCGAGGATCGCGAACTGGGCCGGCCCCCGCTGCACGAACTCGCTCTGGAGCAGGAGGTCGAATCCCTTCTGCTTCACGAGGCGGCTGGACATCCCGAAGATCGGCGCCGATGGATCCGGAATCAGCCCGAAGCGCCGCTGCAGGGCGGCGCGGCACTCGCCCTTGCCCCGCAGGTCGTGCGCGGTGTAGTTGGCCGCGATCTCCGGATCGGTGGCCGGGCTCCACACCGACTGGTCGATGCCATTCGTGATGCCGACCAGCCGCGGCCCCAGCGCGCGGAAGAGCTCGTCGAGCCCGAAGCCGCCTTCGGGCGTGCACAGTTCCTCGGCGTGCGAGGGGCTCACGGTCACGACGAGGTCCGCGTACACGATGCCGCCCTTGAGCACGTTGAGCCGCCCGAACCACTCCAGGCGATCCATCGTCCACAGTTCCGGCGGAAGCTGCAGGTCGGCCATCGCCGACGGGGGAAAGTGTCCCTGGTAGCCGGCGTTGTGCACCGACAGGATCGCGGGCGCGTCGACGAACGTGGGCACGAGGTCGGCACTCGTGCGCATGAAGATCGGTGCGAACGCGGCGTGCCAGTCGTGTGCGTGCACGAGCACGGGACCCGGCACGGCGGCGCGAATGCCATCGAGCGCCGCGCGCGAGAAGAGCGCGAATCGCCGATGGTTGTCGGCGTAGTCCTGCCCATCCTCACCGTACAGCCCGGAGCGTGCGAAGTAGCCCGGCGCATCGATGAAGACGACCTCGGGACCATGCGTGCGGGCGGCGTCGCGCAGGAAGCGCACCGGCTCGCGCAGCTCGCCCAGCGGCACGACGAGCGACGGACCAACGGGCTGGAGGTCGCCCGCGGTGGCGCGGGCCGACGGGTACAGCGGCATGAACACCACGACGGCTTCGCCGTCCCGCGCCTGCTGCTCGGCGAGCCCGGCCACGGCCTCGGCAAGTCCGCCGGTGCGCGCATACGGATAGTACTCCGCGGCCAGGTGCACGATCGTCCGGCCTCCACCACCTCGCGCCCGCGACGCGAGGTTGGATGCGCCGCGTGCGTGCGCCAGCGTGCCCGTTCCCTGGTCGATCATTCCGTCCTCACTGCGCGGGTGGATCGTCGGGCACCGCTGCGCCGAGCATCGCGGGCACGTAATACCGTGTGACGTACTCCTGCAGCATCCGCCGCGACGTGAAGTGCGCGCCGGCCACGCGGATCGCGGCGCGCATCACCGCCAGCCACCGCACGGGCCGGTTGTGTGCATCGCGCTCGTAGTACGCCGGGACGACATCACGCTCGAGCACGTGGTAGAGCTGCTCCGCCGCCTGCGCGTCCGCGTCAGCCGCGTCGTGCATGAGGGCTTCCGGGTCGCCATCGGCCGGCGGCGCGCGCCCGATGGCCCATCCGTTCGTGCCGTCGAACGCTTCCGCCCACCAGCCGTCGAGCGTGCTCAACTGCGGCACGCCATTGAGTGCAGCTTTCATGCCGCTGGTGCCGGAGGCTTCCATGGGCTCGCGCGGCACGTTGAGCCAGAGGTCCACTCCCTGCACCAGCACGTGGGCCAGGTGCAGGTCGTAGTCCTCCAGGAACGCGATGCGCCCCTCGAAGCGCGGGTCGCGCGTGCTCTGGTAGACCTCCTGCAGCACCTGCTTGCCGGGCGTATCCGCCGGGTGCGCCTTGCCGGCAAAGATCACCTGCACGGGACGCGTGGCGTTCGTGACGAGCGACAGGAGCCGCTCGACGTCGTGGAACAGCAGGTTGGCGCGCTTGTAGGTGGCAAACCGGCGCGCGAACCCGATCGTCAGCGCGTCGGGGTCCAGCAGCACACCGGATCCGACAAGGAGCGCCGCCTCGCGCGCCCGGCGCGTGAACGCATGACGCGCCTCCTCGCGGATGCGGAAGAACAGCGCGTGCTTCTGCACCACATGGGCGTCCCAGAGCTCGGCGTCGGCGATGTCGGCCACGCGCTCCCAGAGCTGCGGGTCGGCCTCACGCGCCGCCCACCCCGCCCCGAGCCGGCGGTCGAGGATGCCCATGATGTCGTGCGACATCCACGTGGCCAGGTGTACCCCGTTGGTCACATGCCCGATCGGCACCGATGCGAGCGGCTCCTGCGGCCACAGGCACGCCCACAGCCGTCGCGTGACCAGCTGGTGCGTGCGGGACACGGCGTTCACGGACCGGCTGAGCCGGATGGCCAGCGCCGTCATGTGGAACTCGCCGCTGGAGTTCGCCGGATGGCGGCCGAGCGCGAAGAACGCCTCGCGCGTCATGCCCAGCTCCTCCCACACGGGTCCGGCGCACTCTGCCACCTGGTCCACCGAGAAGATGTCGTGCCCCGCGGGCACGGGGGTGTGCGTCGTGAACACGCTGGTGGCGCGCACGTGCCGCATGGCTTCGGCCACGGGCACCCCCGCCGCGACGAATTCGCGCAGCCGCTCGACCAGCATGAACGCGGCGTGGCCCTCGTTCGCGTGCCACACGACCGGATCGATGCCCACGGCGCGAAGCGCCCGCGCGCCGCCGACGCCGAGCAGCCATTCCTGCCGCAGGCGCAGGTCGGGGCCGCCCGCGTACAGCTTGCTCAGCAGCGCACGGTCATCCTCGTGGTTCTCGTCCAGGTCCGAGTCGAGCAGGTACACCGGCACGCGCCCGACGCGAAGCCGCCAGACGCGGATGTGGACGTCGCGACCAAAGGTGCGCACCGTGGCCAGGTAGGGTTCTCCGCGCGGGCCGTGGAGTGGCTCGAGCGCCGTGCGCGCCGGGTCGAACTGGACGGCGATATCCTCCTGCCACCCGTCGAGGCGGATGCGCTGGTCGAAGTACCCGCCGCGATACAGGATCCCGACGCCGAGCAGCGGGACCCCGAGGTCCGATGCTTCCTTGCAATGGTCGCCGGCCAGCACGCCCAGCCCGCCCGAGTAGATCGGCATGGAGTGATGGATGCCGAACTCCGCGCAGAAGTAGGCAATGGTGCGCGCCCGCTGCTCCGCAAACGCCTGCGTGAACCAGGTGTTGTCGCTGGAACGCTCGGTGTCGTGCCATGCCATGACGGCGTCGTACGTCGCGAGCAACGCCGGGTCGGCCACGCACTGCGCCCAGCGCTCCGCCGTGATCTCGGCCAGGATGCGCAGGGGATCGTGGCGCCCGCGCGCCCACAGCCGCTCGTCGAGCATGCGAAACAACTGGCGCGCCTCGCGGCTCCAGCTCCACGAGAGATTGGACGCGAGGTCCACCAGCCCGCTGAGGCGTGGTGGCAGCAAGGGAAACACAGGCGGCATGTCGGCAGGCAGCTCCAGTCGCGCGGCACGCGCGCGCTGTGCATGGTACCCGCGGCCGGCGGCGCGCGCAGTTGCCGATTGTCTCGATCGTGTGTGGGGAACCTCCGCACGACGCAGGCGTACCACGCTGACTGCGCGGCGCCGCCCGCGCCGCTACGTTCACACCGCACGGCGTGCCACAGGAGGTTGCCGTGAGAGCGCGCGACATCATGACCACCCACCCGTCCGTGGTCATTCCCACCGAAGCGATCATGCGCGCCGCGCAGATGATGCGCGACCGGCACGTGGGCATGCTGCCGGTGGTGGACGACCTGCGCCACCGCCGCCTGATCGGGCTGCTCACCGACCGCGACGTGACGGTGCGCTGCGTGGCGCGTGGCCACGCGCAGTCGTGCACCGTGGCCGATCACATGACCGGGCACCCGCTCGCGTGGGTATCCCCCGACGCCGACGTGCGTGAGGTGGCGGCGCGCATGCGCGAACGCCGCGTGCGGCGCATGCCGGTAATCGACGCCGACCATCGCGTGGTGGGCCTGGTCACGCTGTTCGACCTCAGCACGCGCCTGCAGGGCGCGGAGCGGGAGCTCGCGGGGGACGTGGAGCAGTGGATGGGCCCGCAGCCCATCGGCGCGCGCTGACGCGCAGCGTCAGCGGCGCCGCGCACCCGCCCAGGCCAGGGCGAGCATCGCGGCGCCGAAGCCGAGCATCACCAGCCCCCACCACGCGTCGGCCAGCGGCGAGTTGCCGGACGGTGCCCCGGCCGTGGCCCAGCCGTACCCGGCCAGCAGCAGCCCGAGCACGACGAACAGCACACCGATCGGGACGCGGACGTCCAGGCGCGAGGCTTCGGACATGGTCAGAAGAATACCAGGTTGAGGGCGAGCACCAGCGACAGCACGACCACGGCCAGCACGCGGGGCCTGGCGTACCACGGCAGGTGCCCTTCCTCGACTCGCGGGGTCAGCGACGACACCAGGCCGCGCAGCTCGTCCACCGGGCGCGGCCGCGTCATCAGGCTGGCGACGATCGTCACCGCAAAGCACGCCACCCACGCTACAATGGCCGTCCAGAACGTCTGCGCGAGCTCGCTGGGGTACACGTGCCACACGCCCAGGAAGCCGCCCTTCACGCCGGCGTGCGCGCCCAGCGGCAGGGTCATGCCATGATGGATGGCCGCCGCAATCATCCCGCCCAGCAGCCCGGTGAACGCCCCGTGTCCGGTGGAGCGCTTCCAGAACATGCCGAGCAGGAACGTCGCGAACAGCGGGGCATTGGCGAACGCGAAGATGAGCTGCAGCAGGTCCATGATGTTGTTGAACGACGCCGCGACGTACGCCGCGCCCACCGACAGCACGATCCCCACCACCGTCGTCACCCGGCCCACCCACAGGTAGTGCCGGTCACTCGCGTTCGGGTGCACGTACGTCTGGTACAGGTCGTACGTCCACACCGTGTTGAATGCCGAGACGTTCCCCGCCATCCCTGACATGAAGGACGCCATCAGCGCCGTGATGCCGAGGCCGAGCAGCCCGTTGGGAAAGAAATGGACGAGCATCATCGGCGTCGCCAGGTCGTAGTCCAGCACGGGATGGCCCGCGGCATCGAGCAGCGGCACGCCGGAGAGCACGTCCAGCTTGGGCGGGATGATGCCATGGCCGCCGGGGCCCGTGAGGGCGATGGCGATCATCCCGGGGACGATGACCAGGAACGGGAACAGCATCTTGGGAAACGCCGCGAACAGCGGGGTCCGCCGCGCCGCGTCCATGGACTCGGCGGCCATCGCGCGCTGCACGACCAGGAAGTCCGTGCACCAGTAGCCGAACGAGAGCACAAAGCCGAGTCCCATGGCCAGCCCGAACCACTCGACGCCGATCGGGTTGTGCGCGGCGCTGCCCATGTATGCCCAGGCGTGGGTGTACGCCCCTGCCGGCAAGCCGCGCTGCGCCGAGACGTCGGCCAGCCGCGCCGTGAGCCCCGACCAGCCGCCCACCGCATGGAGGCCGAGCATGGTGAGCGGGAAGAACCCGAACACGATCAGGAAGAACT
>DASZRI010000421.1:0-13691 GCA_035549215.1 Gemmatimonadaceae bacterium
CGCTCATCGGGGCCCCTGGCCGGGGGCCCGGCCCGGTTTCGTGACCTGTCCGGGGGGCCTTTCGTCCCAGTGACAGGGTTCCGCCGCACGCGGAGCCCCGGACTCCATTCTCGAGGACTCGTATGAAAGCGATTCGTGCGCTGACCGTCGCCGCTGCGGCGCTGTCGCTCCTGCCGGCGGTTGCCGCGGCGCAGAGCGGTCGCCCGTTCAACGATGCGTGGTTCTGGGGCATCAAGGGCGGCAGCACGTTCATGTCAGCCCCCAGCAAGCCGAACCTCACGTCACCGATGGCCGGGCTCGACTGGATGATCACGCGCACGCACGGCGGCCTCTACGTGTCGTTCGACCAGTCGTTCTTCAATGCGCAGGGCGCGATCAACGACTCCATCGCGCCGACCGACAGCGGGCGCCACGTGGTGAACCTGAAGGACGTGCGCCGGCTGACGATCGCGCTCATGGGCTTCCCCGGGGACAACCCGACGTGGCACCCCTACGCGGGGCTGGGCATCACGTACAACCAGGTAGCGTCGGTGAAGCCGGCCACGCCGTACAACTCGTCGGACCAGGCGTCGCTCGGCCAGGCCATCATCGCGCAGGCCAAGGCCGTGTTCGCCCCGGTGCTGATGCTCGGCGTGCAGGCGCGCGCGCGGCAGGCATCGGTGTTCCTGCAGGGCATGGCGTGGCCGTCGAACAGCAACTTCTTCCTGTACAACACGCACGGGTTCAACGGCTCGCTCGAGGCGGGCGTGCGCATCAACGTCGGCAGCGCGATCGCTGACGATCGCTGACGCAGCAGGCGGAAAGCGCGAGGGGGCGTGGACTCGATGTCCACGCCCCCTCGTTCGCGTCCGGTGCCCTCAGCGTAGTGCCACGGATTGCCGGACGCCGGCGAGCAGCCGCCGCGCGACGCGTCAGCGCTTCGGCGGTGTGCGATCGAACACCTGCTCCATGACGCGCATCATGTTCCCGCCGAGGATCTTCCGGATGTCTGCCTCGCTGTAGCCGCGGTCGAGCAGACCCTGCACGATGTGCGGCAGGTAGGTGACGTCGAGCATGTCCGCCGGCAGCAGGCCGTCCACGCCGTCAAAGTCGCTGCCGATGCCCACGTGGTCGACGCCGGCCACCTTGGCAATGTGGTCGAAGTGGTCGATCAGGACCGAGAGCGGCGGGCGCGGCAGCGTGCGAATGGCGGAATCGATCTTCGCGGAGTACTCGGCGCGGATCTTCGCCGTGTCGGCACCGGGGCGAGCGGCCTCGGCGCGCCCCTTCGCCTCGAGGATGCGCGTCACGGAGTCCTCGGCCGCGCGGAACTTCGGGTCGATGAACGACGCGTAGAAGTTGACGTTGACCACGCCCCCGTTCTTCGCGACGGCGCGGATCATGTCGTCGGTCATGTCGCGCGGGTGCCCGCCGAGCGCGCGCGAGCTGGAGTGCGACGCGATGACCGGCGCCGTGCTCGTGGCCACGGCGTCGTAGAAGGTGGAGTCGGACACGTGCGAGATGTCCACGAGCATGCCGAGCCGGTTCATCTCGCGAACGACAGACTTGCCGAACGGGGTGAGCCCGCCCTTGCGCGTGCCATTCACGCCGACCGACGAGCCGGCCCAGTCGTTGCCGTTGTTCCACGTCAGCGTCATGTAGCGCGCGCCCTGCGCGTAGAGCTGGCGCAGCTTGTCGAGCGAGTTCTGGATGGCGTGCCCGCCCTCGACGCCGATGAACACCGCGACCTTCCCTTCCTTCTTGGCGCGGCGCACGTCGGCCGCGGTGGTCGCGAAGACCAGCTTGTCCGGGTGCCGATTGACGAAGGCATGGATCGTGTCCACGTACGCCTCGACGCGGTTCCACGACTGGTCCGGGGTGGCAAGAGTGTACTTCGCGTCCACGAACGCCGAGAGAAACTGGCCGGTGATGCCGGATTGCATGAGGCGCGGCAGGTCGGTCTCGCCGCGGGCCTTCCCGAAGCCCGGCTCGTGGCGCACGTCAGCGTTGTAGCCGTCGTCGAGCATTCGGCTGGGCAGGTCGTTGTGCGTATCGATGACGATCGCGCTGCGGTAGATCCGCATGGCCTGCGCCGAGACCGGCTCGCCCGGCTGCTGCATGGCGCGGAGCGGCAGCGCGGCGGCGCCACCGAGGGCCGCGGCGAGCGCAGTCGCGCGGACAGAGGAACGAAGGCAACTCATCGACGGTAGCTCCGGCGAGGAAAGTGGGCGGGGGTCCTGGACACGTACGGACTGTCCGTGATGAAATAGCGCAGGGGCCAGTCGGCCGCCACACGGATGCCGATGCGCGGCGTGACGGTCACCTGGTCGTCGGGCACGCTGGAGCCGGCGCGGATGACGAGCGGCGGGCGCTGCAGCGGGAGCCGGTTGTGCGCCCCGGTGATGCCGAGGGCCTCGCACAGCTTGGCCGGCCCGTTGGCCAGGTCCACGTCGCGGCGCGCGCCGGGCCGGCGGCGCCGCATGAGCGGAATGCCGTCGAGCGGCTCGAGCGCGCGGATGAGCACGGCGCTGGGCGATCCGTGCGGGCGCGTGACGGCGTTCACGCACCAGTGCATGCCGTAGATGAAGTACACATACGCGCGCCCGGGCGGGCCGTAGAGAGGATCCGTGCGCGCGGTGCGCCCGGCAGCGGCGTGGCAGGCGGCGTCGTGCTCCCCGACGTACGCCTCGGTCTCGACGATGCGGCCGTGCGCCACGCCGGCCCGCGTGTGGCACTCGAGCACGGCGCCGAGCAGCTCGCGCGCGACCACTTCAGTGTCGCGCGCGTAGAAGCTGCGAGGAAGCACGGCGCCCAGACGAGAACGCCGCGCGGTGAGCGCGGCGTTCCGGGTCATGCGTCGGACTTGGTGGCCTTCTTTGCGCGGCCTCGCTTGGCGGCGCGGGGCTTCTTTCCGCCCTCGCCCGCTGGTTCCGCCTTTGCGGCGCGCTTGGTGCCGCGCTTCGGCTTGGGCGCGGACTCCCCGGCCTCGGGCTCGGCGCTGGCTGCGGGTTCCGCCTTGGCTGGCGCCGCCGGAGCGACGACGCCGACCGAGAGCAGCTCGGGCGGCAGCTCACCCGGCTTGCCGCGGCCGCGGCCAGGGACGCCACGCGGGCCCATGCCGAGCCGCGGTGCAGCCGGCGCGGGCGCAGCCGCGGGCGTTGCTGCGACTTCCGCGGCCTTGAGCTGCGCCTCGACCGTGGGCGCAGACACGGCGCGCGACACGTCGAAGTCGTCGCCGCGGCGGCGCAGGTCGATGAGGTCGGCATCGTGCGCGTCGCGGAGGATGCGGCTGAAGTTGCGCTCGCTCAGGCTCTCGCTGTCGCGGCCCAGGAGCTCGCGCGCGCGCTTGCGCACGGTGCTGGCGCGCACGGCGTCATCGCCCGTCGTGAGCGTCTCGACGGCGCGGCGGACGAGCTGGAAGGCCTCGTCGCGCGTGAGGCGCTCGCCGGCGACACCGATGCCATCTGCAGGCGCCGGCGCGGCGGGTGCTGCCGGTGCCGCGACGGCCGCGGCAGGTGCCGGCTCGGCCTCGGCCTCGGGCTCGGCCGCGGCCGGCGTGAACTCGAGCTGCGGAGCGGCCTCGCGATCGCGACCACCGCGACCACGCCCGCGACCGCCGCGGCGTCCGCGCCGTCCACCGCGCTCCTCGCCGCCATTCTCGCGCTCCGCGGACGGAGCAGGAGCGGCCGCAGCCGCGGGTGCGCCCTCGGCGCGCGCGCCGGTGGACGGCACGTCCACTTCGAGCTGGCCATTCTCGAGCTTGGTGAGGGTCACCAGGCCGCGCGCCGCGGCGTCCTGCACGAAGCGCGAGAACTTGGAGTGGCCAGTGTTCTTCTCGTCGAAGCTGGCATCGATGTCCTGCATCACCTGCTTGAGGCGATCGGAGCGCATGACGTCGCCGTTGCGCTTCATGCGCTGGATGGCCTCGGAGACGAGCTCCCACGGGTCGTACTTGCGGGCCGGCTCCTCCTCGGTGGCCTTCACCAGGCCGGCGAGCGTGTTGTAGCTGTAGTACTCGTCGCAGTTCATGACGAGCAGGTCGCTGGACGACTCGCGGATGCCGACGCCGATGACGTACTTGCCGTACTCCTTCAGCTTGATGACCAGGCTGGAGAAGTCCGAGTCGCCGGAGAGGAGGATGATCGTGCCGATCTCGGGGCGCGTGAAGACGAGCTCCATCGCGTCGATGGCGAGGCGGATGTCCGTCGCGTTCTTCTTGGCCGAGCCGTAGGCGGGGGCGAAGATGAGGTCGATGGACGCCTCGGTGAGCGGCACGATGTACTGCGGGTAGCGGCGCCAGTCGGCGTAGGCGCGCTGGACGGCCACCTTGCCCTTGATGATGTCGGAGCCCAGCAGGTTGCGGAGCTCGTGGCCGAGGTCGGAGCGGATCCCCATCGTGACGTTGTCGAAGTCGATGAGGAGCGCGGCGTTGGGCGCGTGGAGCGGGACGGTGGCGACGTGCGGGGCGGCGGCGGCCGAGGTGGCCTGCGGGCCGCGGTGGATCAGTGCGCCATGCGAGCGACTTGGCTCCCGGCGCGGGTGACGAGCGTTCATGCCCTTCCCTGTGCGAGTCGCAATGACTCGGTGCGGTGATGGATGTCGACCGCGGGGCGCGCGGGGCAGATCGTCTGCGAGAGCGGCACAATGCGGCCGCGCGGACGATCGTCACCGGGCAGCGCCCGCCGATCGGCACGCCCTCGCCGCGCGCCGGGTGGCGCAACCGCGAAGTTCGGTTCGAAGGGCGCGCCCTGCGGCTGCGCTCTTCCGGCAGGCGTGCTGCTGCCGTGCGGTCGCCCGATCCGCGGGCCGCGCCGTCGCCACGGGGCGACATGCGCGGGGGATCGAACGCCAGCCTTGTAATGTATGTCCGTACGGTGCGCCAAGTAAGGGAGGTGGGTGGTTGCCCCGGGACGGCGCCAGTATGTTTGGGACGAAACCGGGCTGGATGGCGGCGCGTACGGAGGGCGTGTGAAGCGGATCGGCTTTCGCAGTCGGCTGTTTGTCATCCTCCTGTCGTTCGCGCTCATCCCCTCGGTGGCGCTGGCCGTGGGCTGGCTGGGAACGAGCTGGTGGGCGTTCCCGCTGGTCGGGTCCACCGCGGCATGGGACAGCGTGGCCGGCACCGGCGCACGCGCGATCGCGGCCGCCCGCTCGGCGCCACTCACGCCGGCGCAGCGCCGGGCGCTGGCCATCCATGAGCAGGTGCTCCAGCGCAGCCTGATGCGCGCCAAGCAGGTGGGCTTCATCTTCCGCCGCGCGGCATACGCCGCGGCGGTCATCGTGCTGCTCGCGCTCGGCATCGTGGGGCTGGGGGCATCGCGCGTCGCGGGACACCTGAGCCGCCAGCTCAGCCGGCCGCTGCTCGAGCTCGTGGGATGGACCGAGCGCATCGGGCGGGGCGAGCCGCTCCCGGACGGGACGGCGACGCGCGGCGCGCCGGAATTCGAGGTGCTGCGGCAGCGCATGCGCACCATGGCGGATGAGCTCTCGCTGGGCCGGGCGCGCGCGCTGGAAGCAGAGCGCGCGGCGGCGCTGCGCGAAGCGGCCCGCCAAGCAGCGCACGAGCTGAAGAATCCGCTGACCCCGATCCGGTTCGCGGTGTCGCGGCTGCGTCGCGACGTGCCGCCGGAGCTGGCCGAGACGGTGGAGGTGCTGGCGACGGAGACGGAACGGCTGGATGCGCTGGCGCGCAGCTTTTCGCAGTTCGGGCGCTTGCCCGAGGGACCGCAGGCGCACGTGGACCTGGGCGAACTTGCGCGCTACACGGCGCGGGCCTCGGTGCCGGAGGGGATGCCGCTCACGCTGGAAATCGCGGACGACGTGCCGATGATCCTGGGGCATCACGATGCGCTTGCCCGGGCCGTCTCGAACGTAATGCTGAACGCCGTGGAGGCGTGCCGCGACGGCGGCGCGATCACCGTGCGCGTGGCGCCCGCGACGTGCGGCGGACGCCACGCGGTCGCGTTGTCGGTGCATGACACCGGGCCGGGCATCGCGCCGGACCGGCTGGCGCGGATCTGGGAGCCGTACGTGACGTACAAGGCAGGTGGGACCGGGCTCGGGCTGGCCATCGCGCGGCAGACCGTGCGTGCCCATCACGGGGATGTGTCGGCGGAGAGCACGCCGGGCAGCGGAACGACGATCCGGTTCGTGTTCCCGGTCTCCGACGACGCCTCGCAAAGCGGGCAGGCCGTGGGCAGTTTACAGGGATAGCGCGTTGCGCACTGGGAGAGTCTCGCATGGATGATACGTCCAAGGTCATTGTCGTCATCACGGTGTTCGGCTTCATGGCGTTCACCGTGCGCTCCATCGTCACCCTTATCCGGGCGCGCATCGAGGCGCACGCGCGGCCGTCGGGGGTGAGCGCCGAGACCGAGCAGCGCATCGCGCGCATCGAGCAGGCCGTGGACGCGATCGCGATCGAGGTGGAGCGCATCGCCGAGGGCCAGCGGTTCACGACCCGGCTCCTCGCCGAGCGCGGCCAGGAGCCGGCAGCGCTGCCATCTTCCCGTTCACAGGGCGCGTGATGATCGCCGCACTCCTCATGTTCCAGTCCTCGCCGCTGCCGCCCAACATGCCGCCGGTGGAGCTCGTGGTGCCGGTGGTGGGCATTGTCTTTGGCACGCTCACCACGATGGTGCTCGGGCTGCCGATCATCCGTGCCATCATCCGCTGGGTGGAGCGTCGCCACGCGCCGGCGCCGCAGCTTCCGGCCGACCTGTCCGGGCGCATCGAGCGGATGGAGCAGACGCTCGACGCGATCGCGATCGAGGTGGAGCGGATTTCCGAGGCGCAGCGCTACCTGACCAAGCTGCAGACGGAGCAGCGCGCGATCGGCGGCCCGGGCGCCGCACCCGGCGCCCGCTGACGGCGCCGCCGCCCATGCCGAGCGTCCTGATCATCGACGACGAGCCGAACATCCGCCGGATGGTCGGCGCACTGCTGACGGCCGAGGGGTACGAGGTACGCGACGCGGCCGACGGTGCGGGCGGCGTCGCGCGCGCCGCGGAGGGCGAGCCCGACGTCATCCTGCTCGACCTGATGGTGCCGGGGGAGATGGACGGCATGGCGACGCTGGGCCGGCTGCGCGAGGTGGTGCCCGACGCGCCGGTGGTGATGATGAGCGGGCGCGCGGGGCTGGCGGATGCCGTGAAGGCAACGAAGCTGGGCGCGTTCAACTTCCTGGAAAAGCCGCTGAGCCCCGAGGGCGTGCTGCTGGCGCTGTCGTCGGCGCTCGAGCTGCGGCGGGCGCGTCGCGAGGCCAAGGCGCTGCGCGCAGAGGTCGGGCTCGGCGGCGAGATGGTGGGCGACAGCCCGGCGATGGCGCGCGTGCGGGAGATGATCGCACGCGTCGCGGCGACCGACGCCCGCGTGCTGATCACGGGCGAGTCGGGCACCGGCAAGGAGCTCGTGGCGGCCGCGATCCACTATGCGAGCACGCGGCGCGACCGGCCGTTCATCCGGGTGAACTGCGCGGCGATTCCGCGCGACCTCGTGGAGAGCGAGATGTTCGGCCACGAAAAGGGCGCGTTCACGGGCGCGTCGGAGCGGCGCATCGGCCGGTTCGAGCTGGCGCACACGGGCACGCTGTTCCTGGACGAGGTCGGTGACCTGGGGCAGGAAGCGCAGGCCAAGCTGCTGCGCGCCATCGAGGCGCGGGAGATCGAGCGCGTGGGGGGCAGCAAGCCGATCCGCGTGGACGTGCGGATCATCGCGGCGACGAACAAGGACCTGGCGCGCGCGGTGGCCGAGGGGAGCTTTCGCGAGGACCTGTTCTTCCGGCTGAACGTGATTCCGCTGCCCGTGCCGCCGCTGCGCGAGCGCCCGGGCGACATCGCGGCGCTGGTGGCGCACTTCTCGCAGCTTCACCGCGCGCGGACGGGGCACGCCGCGCCGCGCTGGAGCAGCGACGCGATCACGCTGCTCACGCGCTACCGCTGGCCCGGGAACATCCGCGAGCTGGCGAACGTCGTGGAGCGGCTGGCGATCCTGCATGCGGGCGGCGAGGTGACCGCCGACGACGTGCGGAGCGTGGTGCACGTGGACGGCGCCGCACCGGCGCCCGCCCCGCCACTGCCCGACCCTGCCGCGCTGGAGCTGCCGCTGAGCGAGACGCTCGACGACTACGAACGCACGCTGATCTCGCGGGCCCTCTCGATGGCGAACGGCAACGTGGCCGAGGCGGCGCGGCGGCTGAAGACCGACCGCCCGAACCTGTACCGGCGCATGCGGCGGCTCGGCATCGGCAATGGCGAAGGGCCGTAAGGCGACACACGGAGGACTGGTGATGCGACGCTCGACGATGCTCGCCCTGTGCGCGCTCGTCCCGATGGCGCTGCAGGCGCAGCAGCCGGACACGGTGCGGCGCCGGAGCGGGCTGCCCCGGGACGTGATGCGCGAGGCCGTGGCGCAGTACAACGAACCGGCGGCACTGCGGAACGAGGGCGCCACGGAGATCGCGGCCGGCCGCGACATCCAGGGCAACGTGGCCGTACTCAGCGGGCCGCTCACGATCGCGGGGCACGTCACGGGACGCGTCGTGGCGCTCAACAGCGACGTGATCCTCAAGCCGTCCGCGCACATCGACGGCGACGTGCTCGTGGTGGTCGGCAACGTGGAAGGCCGCGACGCGGCGTACATCGGCGGCGAGCTGCGCATCTACCGCGAGCGCCTGGCCTACACCGTGCAGGACGGCGCCCTGCAGGTGGCGAACGCCGGCAGCGGCGAGGACGTGCCATGGTGGCGGCGATGGGAAGGGCGTCGCCAGGCCAGTGGCAGCAAGATCCAGGTGGCGAGCGCGGGCGCCTACAATCGCGTTGAGGGGCTGCCGATCAACCTTGGCCCGCAGATGTATCGCGACTTCTCGGGGGGCAGCGCGCGGCTGGACGCCTACGCCGTGGTTCGCACCGCGAGCAGCTTCCGCGCGGACGACAACGACATCGGGCACAACCTGCACGGCGAGGCCCGGTTCGGGCGGGCGAGTGGGTGGCTGGTCGGCGCGCGCCTGTTCGACATCGTGGACCCGACCGAATCGTGGCAGCTCTCCAACCTCGAGGCAGGGCTGTCGTCGGCGCTGTTCCGCCGCGACTACCGCGACTACTACGAGCGCCACGGCGGCAGCGTCGAGGCGGGCGTGTTCGCCGGCCGCAATGCAACGTTCACCGTCTCCTACGGTGACGAGCACTGGCTGCCGCGCGTGGCGCGCCCGGCGTGGACGCTGTTCCGCTCGGACGTTGCGTGGCGGGACAACCCGGTGGCGGACGCCGCGCACCTGCACCTGGTGCAGGCCGGCCTGACGGTGGACACGCGCTCGGACGTCGACAACCCATGGACGGGCTGGTACCTGCGCGCCGAGCTGGAGCGTGGCGCGGGGCACATCGACTCGCTCGGCCTGCTGTCGGTGCCGCGCACGCATGCCGGCGACGGTCGCCTGACGTACGATCGCGGCTTCCTGGACGTGCGGCGCTACAACCGGCTGTCGCCGGGGCGGCAGCTCAACCTGCGGGTCGTGGCGGGTGGATGGCTGGGCGGTGACCCGCTCCCGGTGGAGCGGCGGTTCTCGGTAGACGGCCCGGGCGCGCTGCCCGGCTTTGAATTCCGCAGCATGCGCGCGGGGGACGACGTCGCGACATGCACGCCGGCGGTCGCTGCGCCGGGATATCCGGCGCAGTGCGACCGCATGCTGCTCGCGCAGGCCGAGTATCGCGCGTCGCTGCACTGGGGCCTGTTCGACTGGGGGAATGACAACGGCTGGCATCCGGGTCACCTGCACGGGGACGCCGCATGGGTGCTGTTCGCGGATGCGGGGCGCGGCTGGCTGGTGGGCGACGAGACGCAGCCGATGACGTACGGCCGCGGCGTGATCCCGTCACTCTCGTCGTTCCGCACCGACATGGGCGTGGGACTCGACTTCGACGAGATCGGCGTGTACCTCGCGAAGGCCCTCTCGACGCCGGGACAGCCCGCGCGTGCCTTCGTCCGGCTGCGCCACCGCTTCTAGCCCGTGCGCGCACTGCTCGTGGGGTTCCTGGGGCTCTGGCTCGCCGTTGCGCCCGCAGCGGCGCAGCGCGGCGCGTCGCTGTCCGTGGAACTCCCATCGCAGAACGCCCACGATCCGGGGCCTGCCGTGTGGGCGACGAACATGCTCGCCGATGCGCACGTACAGGAGCTCATGCGCAACGGATTCCCGGCCGCGCTGCACTTCCGGCTGGAGCTCTGGCGCACCGGCGGCGTGTTCGACGAAATCGAGAACACGGCGGCGTGGGACGTGCTCGTGCAGTACGACCCGTACACGCAGCAGTACCGCGTGGTGCGCCGCCAGGGCAAGCAGGTGGAGGACTTCGGCGGGTTCCCGGCGCTCTCAGGAGCAGAGGCGGTGATCGAGCGGCCCTACCGCGTGCCGCTCGTCCCGGCGCGCCCGGCGCAGCGGTACTATTACAACGCCGTGCTCGACGTGGAGTCGCTGTCGGTTTCGGACCTGGACGAGCTGCAGCGCTGGCTGCGCGGCGACTTGCAGCCCGCCGTGCACGGGCGGGGCAACCCCTTCTCGGCCATCCGGAACGGCGTGGGCCGCCTGCTGTCGCGCATCCTGGGTGGCGAGAAGCGGCACTACGAGGAGCGTTCGCCGACGTTCACGGCGCCGTAGCGCCGCCGCGCCGGGACCTCATGGACGCGCGCCCGCGTCGCGCCGCGCCGATCAGGCCTGCTCGGCCCGATGCTCGAGCCGCTCGAGCTGGTGCAGCACGGCGTCGCCGTAGAACGTGCGGATGTAGCGCGCCTGGATGGGCGTAAGCTTGCGCACCGCCCAGCTGAGGTGGACGAAGTGCGGCTCCACCGGGTGCACCATCGGGTGCATGCCGATCTCGTCGGGCAGCCGGTTGCCCTTGCGCGTGTTGCAGGGGCTGCAGGCGGCGACGACGTTCGTCCAGTCGTTGCCGCCACCGCGCGAGAGCGGGATCAGGTGGTCGCGGGTGAGCGACTCGCGCGGCTTGAGCTCGGTGATGTGCCGGCCGCAGTACTGGCAGCGATAGTGGTCGCGCGCGAACAGGAAGGTATTCGTCACCTGGCGGCGGAAGCGCCGCGGCACGTGCACGAACTTGGTGAGGCGGATGACCGCGGGGCGTGGCAGCGTGAGCCGTTCCGACCGCACCGTGCGGTCGTGGTCTGCCTCGACGATCTCCGCCTTGCCATCGATGACCAGGCGGAGGGCCCGCTTGAGGGGCACCATCGTCAGGGGTTCGAACGAAGCATTGAGCGCCAGGCAGCCTACGATCACACACGCCTCCGTGCGGTGATGGAATCGGCGGCCTGACGCCCGGTACTCATCTGGCCGCCCCGGTGAGCTCGGGAACCATGGTCAGCCACCCATGCCGGTCGGGGATCGTGCCCCGCGTGATGCCGAGGTACTCCTTCTGGATGGCCCTGGTGATCGGACCGGGCTTTCCCTCGCCGACCGGGATCCGGTCCACGCTCCGGATCGGCGTCAGTTCCACCGCGGTGCCGCAGAAGAACATCTCGTCCGCGACGTAGAGGAACTCGCGCTGGAGGTTCTGCTCGCGCACGGGGATCCCGAGGTCCGCCGCGATCTGCAGGATCGAGTCGCGCGTGATGCCGTGCAGGATGCCCGCGGAGGTCGGCGACGTGTAGAGCACCCCGTCGCGCACGGCGAACATGTTCTCGCCGCTGCCTTCCGAGACGTACCCGAAGGAATCGAGCATGATGCCCTCGGAGTACTCGTCCACCTTGGCTTCCATCTTGGACAGCTGCGAGATCAGATAGTTCCCGCCCGCCTTGGCCATCGTGGGCAGCGTGTCGGGCGCCGGACGGCGCCAGCTGGACACGCGCACGTCCACGCCGTTCTCGAGGCCGTCCCGGCCGAGGTACGGGCCCCAGTGCCAGGCGATGACAAACGTTTCGATGGGCGCCGAGGTGCCGAGCACGCCCATCTGTTCACCGGTGCGGATGACAAAGGGGCGCAGGTAGCACTCCTTGAGGTCGTTGGCCGCGACGGTGTCGCACCACGCCTGCACGAGCTCGTCCGCCGAATACTTGATGGGCATCCGGTAGATGCGGCAGGAATCGACCAGCCGGCGCGCGTGCTCGCGCGCGCGGAAGATCGCACCGCCATTGGGCGTCTCGTAGCACCGGACGCCCTCGAAGACACACGACCCGTAGTGCACCACGTGGCTCATCACGTGGATGGTCGCGTCGTCCCAATTGATCAGCTGACCGTCGCGCCAGATCTTGGACGTGCGACCGGTCTTTGGTTGCGACATGACGTGATCCCCAGTCGGGAGTTCCTGTCTATGATAAGCGACAGGCGCGCCCCGCCGCCAGCGCGATGCCCTTACCGATTCCGGGTGAGCCACTCCTGCAGGCGGTCGCCGGTGCGCTGGACGCGCGCCGGGAGCCCGGGATCGGCGACCAGCAGACGGCCGTCACGCACCAGTTCCCGCCCCGCCACCGTGACGAGCTGCGCGGGGGTGCCGTGCAGCGCAAACACCGCCGCTGCTTCGGGATCGTGGGCCGGCATGGCGCGCGGGTCGAGGGGAAACGCGGCGAGATCGGCGGCCTTGCCCGGCTCCAGGGTCCCCACGTCGGCGTCGAGCCCGAGCGCGCGCGCGCCACCCCGCGTGGCGAGGTCCAGGGCCTGCGCGGCCGTGACCGCATCGTGACGTGCCGTCCGCGAGCGCTGCTGGAGGACCGCGAGGCGCGCCTCGTCCAGCAGGTCCATGCGGTTGTTGCTCGCCACGGAATCCGAGCCGAGCCCGACGGCGATGCCGGCGTCGAGCATCTCGCGCAGTGGCGCGATGCCGTGGCCCAGCTTGGCGTTCGACGCCGGGCAGTGGGCCACCGACGACCGGGAGTCCGCGATGGCGTGCAGGTCCATCGCGTTCACGCGCACGCAGTGGATGAGCAGCGGCCGCGCCTCGAGCACCTGGAGCCCGCGCAGGAGCTGCACGGGGGACTGGGCGCGCGGCTCCACGCGGATGTCCCGCTTCTGGAGGGCGTGCGCGAACGGGCCCTGTGCGCGCACGACCAGTGCCTCCTCGGCGTCGCTCTCCGCGATGTGGATGGCGACGGGCAGGTGGTGCTGCGCGGCGTAGCGCGCCACGGCCGCGAAGAGCCGGTCGGCCACGGTGTACGGCGCATGGGGCGAGACGCCGACGCGCACGAGCGGCGTCTCGCGGGGACGCAGGGCGTCCACCTTGGCCGCGAGCCCGGCGAGCGACTCGTCGCACTGCGCGGGATCCGGGCCGAACACCTCCTGGTACATGATGCCGCGCACGCCGAGCTCGAGCATCGCGTCGAACGCGACGCCGGAGTCGCAGGTGTCGGCGTAGGTCGTGATCCCGGCGCGGAGCCCTTCCTCGATGCCGAAGCGAGCGGCGTCGAGCAGGGACTCGCGGGTGCACACCTCGCGGCGCGCAAACGTGAGGCGCAGGATCCACGACCGGAAGTCGAGGTCCTCAAGGAACCCGCGCATCGCGGTGAGCTCGAGGTGCGTGTGCGCATTCACGAGCCCGGGCATGAGCAGCGCCGCGCCGAGGTCCACGTCCTGGCCATGCGGCGCCCCTGCCCGCGGGCCGACGTACGCGATGCGCCCGCCGTCCACGGCGACGGTGCCGTGCGCGATCGGGGGCGCCGCGATCGGCAGCACCCAGCGCGCGTGGTAGCGGATCACCGGGGCGTTCCCCCACCCGGCTTGCGGC
>DASZRI010000422.1:0-8552 GCA_035549215.1 Gemmatimonadaceae bacterium
AGATCGTGAAGCACCGCTACATCCTGGTCGGCATGGCGACGTTCGTCCTGCTCGTGCCGCTCGCACTGACGTCCACGAACGGCTGGGTGCGCCGGCTGGGCGGGCGGCGCTGGGCGCGGCTGCACCGGCTGGTGTACGCAATCGCCATCGGCGGCACGGTCCACTACCTTTGGGCGGTGAAGAAGGACACGCTCTTCCCGCTGGTGTACCTGGCGGTGTTCGTGCTCCTCCTGGGTTATCGCGTGGTCGCGCGCTGGATCCCCGCGCGGCCGCTCGCATCCACTGCCATCCGCCCGCCCGGTGCCGCGCACTCCACCTCCACGCTCCAGCCCGGCGACTGACGCCTACGACTGCTTCGCCATCGCCGCGCCCGGCCTCGAGCCGCTCGTGGCGCGCGAGCTCGCGTCGCTCGGCGAGCGCGCCGAGCAGCAGCCCGGCGGCGTGGCCTGGCGCGGCGACGCCGCGTCGCTCGCGCGGGCGAACGTCTGGCTGCGCACGGCGAGCCGCGTGATCGTGCGCGCGGCGGAGTTCCGCGCGCGCACGTTCTTCGAGCTGGAGCGCCACGCGCGCAAGGTGCCGTGGGAGCGGTTCATCGCCCCGGGGCAGCGCGTCCGCTTTCGCGTGACGTGCCGCAAGTCGCGGCTCTACCATTCGGAAGCGGTCGCCCAGCGACTTGCTGAAAGCATCGAGCACCGGCTCGGCGCTGCCAGCGCATGGACCACCGGCGAGGGCGGCGCGCGCGCCGACGATGAGGGCGAGGAGACCGGCGCCGAGCAGCTCTTCGTGGTGCGCATGCTGCACGACGTGTGCACGGTGAGCGCCGATTCGTCGGGCGCGCTGCTGCACCTGCGCGGATACCGGCAGGCGGTGGCCAAGGCGCCGCTGCGCGAGACGCTGGCGGCCGCACTGCTGCTCGCCGCGGAATGGAAGGGCGACACCCCGCTCGTGGACCCGATGTGCGGCTCGGGGACGATCACGATCGAGGCGGCGATGCTTGCCCGCCGGATGGCGCCCGGGCTCAACCGAGCGTTCGCCTTCAATGAATGGCCCGAGTTCCCGCGCGAGGCGCTCGCGGCCGTCACGGCAAGCGCGCAGGCGCAGGCTCTGCCGGCGTGTCCCGTGCCGATCGCCGGCTCGGACCGCGACGCCGGGGCGATCGACGCGGCGCGCGCGAACGCGGAACGGGCGGGAGTCGGCGCGGACATCGCGTTCGGCGTGCACGCGATCTCGGGCATCGCGCCGCCGCCGGGTCCGGGGCTCGTGGCCACGAACCCGCCGTACGGCGTGCGCGTGGGCGAGCGCCACGAGATTCGCAACCTCTACGCGCAGCTCGGCCACGTGCTCCGGCGGCACTGCGCGGGGTGGCGCGTCGCGCTCTATTCTCCTGATGAACGCCTCAGCGCACAGCTCGGCTTCCCGATGCGCACCGTGCTGCAGACGTCCAACGGCGGGATCCCGGTGCGCGTGGATGTGGGTGAAGTGCCGGCCGGCGAGGCGCCGGCGCGCATCTATTTCTAGCGAGCGCGCTCCGATACATGCTGAAGGAGTCCCGGACCGATGGGTGAGATGACTGAGGTGGCAGGTGAAGGGGGAGCGCAGGCGCACGTGGGCACCGTCGAGGCGGTCAACGTCTCGAATGGGGGCGTGCCCAAGCGGAGCGTGGCGCGCGCGCGCGTGAGCGTGACGGGCGTGGAGGGCGACCGCCAGCGTGACCTGCGCTTCCATGGCGGGCCGGATCGCGCGGTCTGCCTCTACTCGGCGGACCTGATCGACGCGCTGGCCGCCGAGGGCGCCGCCATCGGGCCCGGCGCCGTGGGCGAGAACCTGACGCTGCGCGGCATTCCGTGGGACGCGATGGTGGTCGGCACGCGCGTCACGATCGGCGAGGTGGAAGCCGTGGTCACCGGCTACGCGTCGCCGTGCGCGAACCTGCGCCCGGTATTCGGCACCGCCGCCGTCACGCGCATCTCGCAGAAGGTGCGGCCGGGATGGAGCCGGGTGTACGCGCGCGTCGTGCAGGAAGGCGTAGTCGCCGCGGGGGATGCGGTGCGCGTGGTCCCGCCGCAACCCGCCGCGGAGCGCCAGCGCGGCGTGTGACGGTGCGGGACCTGCGCGGGACGCTGTACCACTGGCGCAAGCGGGCACTGAACGCGTGGCGCATGCGCGCGCGACGGACGCTGATCCTGCAGCCGTGCCTCGGCGGGTTGGGGGACACGCTGTTCATGAGCCACCTGCCGCGCATCGCCAAGCAGACGGGCCGGTGCTCCACCGTGCTCATTTCCAGCCAGGCGAACTATCGAGACCCCGCGTATCGCACGCTGGTCTGGGAGCGAAACCCGTACGTGGACGGCTTCACCGACGCGAGCGGGCTGGACATCGTCGTCAGTCCCTTGCCGCGCGAGGGATGCAACCTGCTCGACGAGTACATGTTCCTGGCCGGGCTGGATGATGGCGAGCGGTTCCACGAGCCGGAGGTGCACGGGCAATTCGCGGTGGACGACCGCTGGCGCGGCGCCGTGGTGTACGACCCCAACTACATCACGAACGCGGGCGCGCTCACGCCGGAAATGGTGCAGGCGTTCCTTGCGCGCGAAGGCGTGACGCCGACGCTGCAGCTCGCGCCGCGCAGCCGCTCGCTCCCGCTGCCGGGCGTCGTGCCCACCGTGACGACGCGCGACGTCTTCGAGTTCTGCTCGCTGATCGTCTCCTGCGAACGCCTGTACTGCCTGACCACCGGGACTGCGACGCTCGCGGCGGCGCTGGGCAAGCCCGCGACCGTGCTGTACGGCGCGGGCGTGGACGCGCGCTTTCATCACTCGCGGCTGCATCGGTACGTCCGGCTGGGGTAGGGCCGGGGGGATCACGGCCGCCGCGAGCTTGACGCGCGCGACGGCGTTCAGGCAGAGTTCACGCGTGAGCACGCGCCGCGATTCCCTGGAGACACCGCCCCACGGAGCATCCGCGCCGTCGTTGCTGGCGGACGACGCGTTCGATGCGCGCGCGGCCATGGATGCCCTGGGCGACGCCGTCGCGGTGCTCGACGCCGAGTTCCGGCTGCGCTTCATGAACGCGTCGTGGGAGCGCATCCTGGGGGTATCGCGTGAGGACGCGCTGGGCCGGGACTTCTGGGAAGCGTATCCCGCGTTCCGCGTCGAGCCGGGCGCGGCGATGATCCGCACGACGCTGCGTGACGGCGCCACGCGGCGGTTCGACCTCGAGACGAGCATTCACGGGGAGCTGCGCGCGTACGGCGTGCGCGTGGCGCGCGACGGGTCGGGCGCGCTCGTGCTGGCCGTCTCGCGCGCCTTCAGCATGCTGCGCAGCGCGCGGGACCAGGCGCTGGAGGACCGCAACGAGGAGAACGCCTCGCTGCGCACGCTGGCACGCCAGATGTCGGAAGTGCCGGATTCCACCGAGCTGCTGGCGCTGCTGTGCGATGCCGCTGCGGCGCAGTGCCGCGCGCACGGCGCGTGCGTGGTGCGCGCCTCGGGGCGGGAGGCCGAGGTCGTGGCCGCGGTGGGACTGGCCAGCACCATCACCGGCGTCCGCTTCTCCATGCACGGCTCGCTCACCGAGGAGACGATCAGCACGCGCGACGTCGCGATGGTGGAGGATTACAGCCACTCGCACCGTCCGCTGGCCGAGCTGCTGCTCCAGTCGGAGGTCGGCCCGATGCTCACCGCCCCGCTCATCGCGCACGACCAGGTGCTGGGCGTGCTCGCGGTGATGCGCGACCTGCGCTCGATGCCCTTCACGGCGCGCGAGGGGCAGCGGCTGCGCGTGATTGCCGACCACGCCGCGCTCGCGCTCTGGAAGCAGCAGCTGTTCGAGCGCGCGCAGGAGGGTGACGCCGCCAAGGGGCGGTTCCTGGCGACGATCTCGCACGAGTTCCGCACGCCGCTCACCGCGCTCACCGGGTACCAGGAGCTGCTCACCGACCAGGCCTTCGGCACGCTGTCGGACGCGCAGCTCGACATCGTGGACCGCATGCGCGCGGTGACGCAGCACCTGTCGTCCATGATCGAGGAGGTGCTGGCCTACACGAGCCTGGAAGCCGGGCGCGAGGTGGTGCGCCCCACCGACTTCCTGGCCAGCGACCTCGTGACCGCGGTCGCGGCGGTGGCCGACCCGCTGGCCCGCGCGCGGAACATCGCGTTGGTGAGCGAGACGGGCCGTGAGGCGATCCGGATGACGAGCGACGTGGACAAGGCACGCCAGGTGCTCGTGAACCTGGCTGGAAACGCGGTGAAGTTCACCGAACGCGGCGAGGTGCGGCTGTCCGTGCTCGCCACTGCGGACGAAGTCCACTTCGCGGTGCGGGACACGGGCATCGGGATCGCGGCCGAGGACATGGAGAACCTGTTCCAGCCGTTCCAGCAACTCGACACGGGGCTGACGCGCCGGTACGGCGGGACGGGCCTGGGGCTCTACATCTCCCAGCGGCTGGCGACCCTGCTCGGCGGGCGCATCGACGTGGAGTCAGAGCCGGGGCGGGGATCCACGTTCACGCTCGTGCTGCCGCGGGACGTAGGGCTGGGCGGGGCGTGACGTAACGAGGGCGTACCAGCGGGGGTTGTTGGGCCGCCATCTGTTTGACAACCATGGGTCCGGATGGTATAAACCCACGTTTACCAGAGTTGCCGGCGCGTGCAGCGTGGCGGCGGCCCGACCGATCCCACCCCCGCAGTCCCCGATGCAGGAGCCCCCATGAAAGCCAGGATTCTCGCCGTCGCCGCGGTGGCCGCGGCCGGTGCCATCGCCGCGTGTATGGATAGCTCCCGGGTCGCGGCGCCCAGTGCGCCGAACGCCGTGGCGTCCGGCCGCATCCACCCGTCCCTCGTCACCTCCTCGATGCAGGATTCCGCCATCGCGGCGACCATCACCGTGCCGGACAGCGTGAGCCTGCACGGGACGGCGACGGTGACGATGAAGCTGACGTCCAAGCTCACGGATCCGACCACGGTACAGAATGACTCGGTGCCTGTGCCGCCGGTGGACCTCGTGGCAGTGATGGATGCGTCCGGCTCGATCGGTGAGGCGGGCTGGAACACGGAGCAGGACTTCGTCGGGAACCTCGCCGCCACCGTGATGGGCCATGGCTCCCGCATGGGGATTGTCGAGTTCGGGACAACCGTCGCGACGGACTGGACGTTCCAGCAGACGCAGTCGACATCGGCCATCGAGAGCGCGGTGGCGTCGCTGCCGTACCTGCGGGGCGAGACCTACACGAAGTCCGCGATGCGCGCGGCCCTGAACATCTTTGCGGCGTCGCCGAGCTCCCGGCCCCGCGTCATTGCGCTGGTCACGGATGGCAATCCGAACCCGCCAACTTCACAGAATCCGTGCAACTTTTCCGGCGCCTATCCTGACGCGGCACGGCTGCGTGACTCCCTGCAACTGCTCGGGATCAACACCATCATCGTCGGCGTCGGCCCGGACATCAGCGCCAACGCGCTGGGCTGCCTGATCAACCAGGACCCGTCGCGCTTCATCCCCGTGGCGAGCTTCACCACCGAGGCGTTCAACGGTATCCTGGACCAGGTGATTGCGAAGCTCACCCCGACGCTGTCGAACGTAACGCTGCACGCCACGGTGGCGCCGGGCTTCACGCTCGGCAGCGGCCCGACGCCCACGGACACCGTGCTCATCAACGGGGTGGACGGGTCGGGGGCCACGTACGACGCGGCCACCCATGCCGTGACCTGGTCGGTGCCCGCGCTGCAGTCCGTGCCGCGCAACCTCTCCCTGACGCTGGCGCCCTCGCTGCAGGCCCAGCCGCTGTGCGGGCTCAAGCCGGCGCTCACGAGCGTGTCGGTGACGTACGCGTTGTCAACGGGCGGGCAGTACACCCGCCTGCTGCCGGACGCGAACATCACGGTCACCAAGTGCAACCCGCCGGTGGTGACGCCGTCCGTCACCGGCACGGTGGGGCAGAACGGCTGGTACACGTCGGACGTCGCCGTCGGCTTCGATGTGCAGAGCGACTCGCCGCTCACGTCGGAGACGGGCTGCTCGGCGTCCACGCTGACCGTGGACACGGCCGACTCGACGTTCACGTGCACGGCGGCGAACGACGCGGGCTCGGTGACGAAGTCCGTGACGGTGAAGCGTGACGCGACGCCGCCGGTGGTGGCGTACAGCGGCAACGCCGGCACCTACGGGGCGTCGCAGGACGTCGCGATCACCTGCGCGGCGACCGATGCGACGTCGGGCGTGGCCTCGAGCACCTGCGCCAACGTCAGCGGCGCGGCATGGAGCATCGGCGTGGGCAGCCACAGCTACAGTGCCACGGCCACCGACAACGCGGGCAATGTGGGCTCCGGCTCCGCGACCTTCACGGTGGTCGTGACCGTCCAGGACCTGGACAACCTCGCAGCCGCGTGGGTGTCCGGCCCTGGCGCGAACGGCGTCGTCAACAGCCTCCATGCCAAGCTCAAGGGCTCGAGCCCGAACGTGCAGGCCTTCATCAACGAGGTGCAGGCCCAGTCGGGCAAGAAGATCCCGGCCGACAAGGCGGCCGTCCTGATCGCGCTGGCGCAGGCGATGTAAGGCCACCAGGCACCTCACGGTTCCCCGGCCCCCGGACCCCAACGGTCCGGGGGCCGCGGTGCTTCACGGGCCGGATTGGCGGGGAAAATCGAGGGTGCCGGGAACTTTCTTGGAGGGGGTGCGACCGTCTGCGGCGCCCGCGCCGCATGATTAGATTTTTCCCCCATGAGCGGGCTTCCAATCGCAAGCGTCTTCAATGACGGGTACATCGCCGAGATGTACGAGGCCTTCCGGCGCGACCCCGGGGCCGTGGACGAGTCGTGGCGCCAGTTCTTCCGGTTCGCCGAGTCGCTCGGCGGCGGCGCCCAGGGTGGTGGTGCGGCCGACCCCGCGCTGCTTCGCAAGGTGGCGGGTGCATCCGAGCTGGTAGGCGCGATCCAGCGCTATGGGCACCTGGCGGTGGCCATCGACCCGCTGGGCACGAACCCGCCCGGCGCGGCCGAGCTGACGCCGGAGTTCCACGGCATCACGGAAGCCGACCTCGCGCAGGTGCCCGCGTCGGCGCTGGGCCGCGGCGAGGGGACGGCGGCCGACGTCGTCGCCCGCATGCGCCAGGCGTACTGCGCTGGCCTGGGCTGCGAGTTCGAGCACGTCAGCGACGAGCACGAGCGCCAGTGGCTGCGCGAGCAGGTGGAGCAGGGCGCGCACAGCGCGCCGCTCACCGCGGACGAGAAGAAGGCGCTGCTGCAGCGGCTCACCGAAGTGGACGGCATGGAGCGCTTCCTGGGCATCGCGTTCGTGAACGCGAAGCGCTTCTCCATCGAGGGCGTGGACGCGCTGGTGCCGATGATCGACTCGGCGATCGCGCTCGCGGCGCCGCTCGGCACGCGCCACGTGGTGATCGGCATGGCGCACCGCGGGCGGCTGAACGTGCTGGCGCACGTGATGGGCAAGCCCTACGCGTCCATCTTCGGCGAGTTCGCCGGCCGGCACGCGGCGGCCCCCGACCCGAGCATGACCGGCGACGTGAAGTACCACCTCGGCTTCCGTGGGGAGCGAACGGTGGGCGACGCGAAGGTGTCGCTGGAGCTGGTGCCGAACCCGAGCCACCTGGAAGTGGTGAACCCGGTGATGATGGGCGTCGCGCGCGCGGCCGAGCGTCGCGCCGGCGGCTCGTACGACGAGCGCTCCGTGCTGCCGATCTGCGTGCACGGCGACGCGGCGTTCCCGGGCGAGGGCGTGGTGGCGGAGACGTTCAACCTGTCGCTGCTGCGCGGCTACCGCGTGGGCGGCACGCTGCACATCATCACGAACAACCAGGTCGGCTTCACGACCGACCCGGTGGATGCGCGCTCGACGCACTACGCGAGCGACCTGGCCAAGGGCTTCGAGGTGCCGGTCGTCCACGTGAACGCGGACGACGCGGAGGCCTGCGTGCAGGCGGTGCGCCTGGCGGTGGCCTATCGCCAGCAGTTCGGCAAGGACTTCCTGATCGACCTCGTGGGCTACCGTCGCCACGGGCACAACGAGGCGGACCAGCCGGCGTTCACGCAGCCGAAGATGTACGACATCATCAAGTCGCACCCCACGCCCCGCGAGGTGTGGGCGGCGCGACTGGTGCGCGAGCGCGTGGTCACCGAGGACGAGGTGAAGGCCCTGGACAAGGCGTTCGCCGAGCGGCTTGGCAAGATCTTCGCCGAGGTGCAGGCGCAGCCGGCGGAGGCACATGCGGCGCACGCTGCGCGCACGCCGGCGGTGGCGGAGCCCGAGACGCTGGTGAAGGCCGAGATGCTCGCGGCGCTGAACGAGCGGCTGCTCACGTGGCCGGCCGGGTTCACGCTGCACCCGACGCTGCAGCGCACGCTGGCGCGGCGCCGTGATGCGCTGCAGTCGGGCGGCATCGACTGGGGCCACGCGGAGTCGCTGGCCTTCGCGTCGCTGCTGGTGGACGGCACGAGCGTGCGCATCAGCGGCCAGGATGCGGAGCGCGGCACCTTCTCGCACCGCCAGGCGGTGGTGCACGACGTGAAGACTGGCGAGACGTACGCGCCGCTGGCCCACCT
>DASZRI010000423.1:0-7767 GCA_035549215.1 Gemmatimonadaceae bacterium
GGCCGCGACGTTGCGCTCGCGGGTGAGGGCGCGGCGCCGGGGTCGCGGGCCGCGGCGGCGGCCCGGCCGTCGCTCGAGGTCCGCGACCTCACGGTCGCCACCGCGCGTCACGCGCACGCCGTGAATGCGGTCTCGTTCTCCGTCGCGCCGGGGGAGATCCTCGGCATCGCGGGCGTTGAGGGCAACGGCCAGACCGAGCTCATCGAGGCGATCGCCGGGCTGCGCGCCGCACAGTCAGGGGCGATCCTGCTCGGCGCGCGCGACATCACGCACGAGACGGTGCGCGCCCGCGGTGACCTGGGGCTCTCGCACATCCCCGAGGACCGGCACCAGCGCGGGCTCATCCTCGACTACTCGATCGCCGACAACCTGATCCTCGGGCAGCAGCACCGCTTCACCCACCGCGGCACGCTGGACGCCGCGGCCATCGCGGCGAATGCGGAGCGGCAGGTCGCCACGTTCGACATCCGCCCCGCCGACGCGTCGCTGCCGGCGCGCGCGCTGTCGGGCGGCAACCAGCAGAAGATCGTCATCGCGCGCGAGATGGGGCGCGACTTCAGCGTGCTGCTCGCGTCCCAGCCCACGCGCGGCGTGGACGTCGGCGCGATCGAGTTCATCCACGCCCAGCTGCGCCAGGCGCGCAATGCGGGCAAGGCCATCCTCCTCGTCTCCGCAGACCTCACGGAAGTGCTTGCCCTCTCTGATCGCATCGCGGTGATGTACGGCGGGCGCATCGCCGCCGTGCTCCCGCGCGCGCAGGCCAGTGAAGAAGTGCTCGGCGCCTACATGACGGGCGCCGCGGAGCGCGTCGCATGAGCGCACCCGCCGCCGCGACGCCGGCGCCGAAGCCGGCCACCGACCGCCGGGCCGCGCGTCGCGCGCAGCTCGAGGAAGCCATCCTCCCGCCGATCGTCGCGCTGCTCATCGCCGCGCTGGTCGGCGACGTGCTGATCCTCGTCTACGGCCAGTCGCCGGGCGCGGTGTACCGGCTGCTGCTGCAGGGCACGTGGGGCAACGCGTACGGCCTCGGCCAGGTGCTCTACAAGACGACGACGCTGACGTTCACCGGGCTGTCGGTTGCCATTGGCCTGCGCGCCGGGCTGTTCAACATCGGGGCCGAGAGCCAGCTCGCCGCAGGCGGCTTCGTGGCCGGGCTCGTGGGCACGATCCTGCCGGCGGGGCTCCCGTCGCTGGTGGTGCTGCCCGTGTTCCTGCTCGCGGCGGCGGTGGGCGGCGGCCTTGTGGGCGGCGCGGCCGGCGTGCTCAAGTCGCGGTGGGGCGCGCACGAGGTGATCACGACGATCATGCTCAACTTCATCGTGCTCGCGCTGCTCAACTACCTGACTGCCGCGCACTTCAAGGTGTTCGACACGCTGCACACGGCGGACATCCGCAGCGGTGCGCTGCCGCGGCTGTCGGCGCTCGTGCCGGCGTTCCACGGATCGGCCGCGAACATGGTGTTCTTCCTCGCGCTGGCCGTCTCGGCCATCGCGTGGTGGCACCTGTTCCGCACCCGCAGCGGCTTCGAGCTGCGCGCGGTGGGGCTGCAGCCCGAGGCAGCGGAGTATGGCGGCGTGAACGTGGGCGGCGTGTGGTGGCGTGCGATGCTCCTCGGCGGCGTGTTCGCCGGCCTGGGCGGGCTCAACTTCGTCATCGGCTACAAGCACTACTACGAGGATGGCTTCAGTGCCGGCGCCGGATACCTGGGCATCGCCGTCGCGCTCGTGGGCCGCAACAACCCGATCGGCATCGTGATCGCCGCCCTCCTGTTCGGCACGCTCTCGCAGGGCGGGCTGGCGGTGAACGCCATCGTCCCCAAGCAGCTCGTGGACGTGCTGCAGGCCGTCGTGATCATCGCCGTGGCGACCTCGGTGCCGGAAGTGCGGCGCCTGCTCCGCCTCGGCCGCCGGAGCCCCGACGCATGATGCTCCTCGCCTTCCTGTCGCAGACGCTGCGCATCGCGATGCCGTACCTGTTCGCGTCGTCGGGCGGCGTCCTGTCCGAACGCTCGGGGCTCATCGCGCTCGGGCTCGAGGGCTACATGCTCACCGGGGCGTTCTGCGCGGCGCTCGGGAGCTACTACTCGGGTTCGCCGTGGGTCGGCGTCGCGGCCGGGCTCGGGGGCGGCGCCGCGCTCGCGCTGCTGTATGCCCTGTCGTCCATCCGCTTCAAGGCGGACCAGGTCGTGGTCGGCATCGCCATCAACCTGCTCGCCACCGGCATGACGCGCTTCTTCCTGCGCTTCACGTTCGGCAGCTCGTCCAACTCGCCGCGCATTCCGGGATTCTCCGAGGCCTCCGCGGGCGCCGGGTTCGGGGCGCTCGCGCACAGCCCGCTGGTGTGGATCGGCGTGCTGCTCGTCCCCGGGGTGGCGTGGCTGCTGTATCGCACGCCGTTCGGGCTGCGCGTGCGCGCCGTGGGCGAGCACCCGGGCGCCGCATGGTCGGTGGGCATCCCCGTGTTCCGCGTGCAGTGGCTGGCCGTCGCCGCCTCCGGCGCGATCGCCGGCCTGGGCGGCGCGTACCTGGCGCTCGACCAGCACCAGTTCACGGACCAGATGACGGCGGGACGCGGCTTCATCGCGCTCGCCGCGATCATCTTCGGCCGCTGGGATCCGGCACGCGCCGCGCTGGCGTGCCTCCTGTTTGCCGCGGCGGAGACGTTCCAGATCCGGCTGCAGGGCGCGCAGGTCATCCCGTCGCAGTTCGTCGAGATGATCCCGTACCTGCTCACGATCATCGCGCTGGCAGGCGTGGTCGGCCGCGCGGTGCCGCCCGCGGCCCTGGGCAAGACGAGCGAGTGATGCCGGGCCTGCCGGGGCATCCCGGCCGGCCGCCCGCGCCCCCTCGACCGAGGCGGCCCACGCCCGCCCGGCGGCCGGCCGGGAGGTCCGGAAACTGTAATCGCCCATGGTGGCATTTGTCCCCAGCCACCCCCGTCGCTTGATTTAGAGGTTCCGGAACTTTCAGCCCCGAATGACCGCCCCTTCGACTCCCGCCGCTCCGCCCGCCAACGCCAGCTCGTTCGGCAAGCTCGTGGTCCTCATGATCACGGCTTTCATCGACATGGTGGGCGTGCTGATGATCATCCCGCTGCTGCCGTTCTACGCCGAGCAGCTCGGGGCGGGCGGCCTCGTGGTGGGGCTCCTCGTGTCGTCGTTCGCGGTGGCGCAGCTCATCAGCGCGCCGGTGTGGGGGCGGTTCTCCGACCACTACGGGCGTCGCCCGGCGCTGATCGTCGGGCTCACGGCCTCGGCAATCGCGTACGTCATCTTCGCCTACGCCAGCTCGCTCTGGCTGCTCTTCCTCTCGCGCCTGGTGCAGGGCGCCGGCGGCGGCACGGTGAGCGTGGTCCAGGCCTACGTCGCCGATGCCACGCGTCCCGAGGAGCGCGCCAAGAGCCTTGGCTGGCTCTCCGCCGCGACCAATGCCGGCGTGGCCATCGGCCCCGCCCTCGGCTCGCTGACGCTGGGCATGGGCAAGCACGCGCCGGGGCTCGCCGCGGCCGCGCTCTGCATCCTGAACATCATGTTTGCGTGGCGTTACCTGGTGGAGCCGCGCAACATGGAGGAAGCGCGCAAGCAGGTGCGTCCCAAGGGGCGTTCGACGCAGGCGATCATGCACGTGATCACGCGCTCGGGAGAGCCCTCGTCCCGCCTCATCTGGATGTACTCGCTGGGCATGGGCGCCTTCCAGGGGATGAACGCGATCCTCGCGCTGTTCCTGGCGGCACGCTTCGGCGTCACGGCCAAGACGATCGGCTACTTCTTCGTGTACGTGGGCTGCATCTCGATGCTCACGCGCGCCTTCATCCTCGGTCGGGCCGTGGACCGCTTCGGCGAGCCGCGCCTCTCGCGGCTGGGCGCGGTGCTGCTGGCCATCGGGCTGGGCGCGATGCCGTTCACGCACCGCGTGGCTGACCCCGCCATGCTCGCGCACGTCAGCGGCCGGCTGCTCACGCCACAGGTGATTGCGCTGCTGCCGTACATCCCGCTCGCGATCGCCGTCGCGATGGTGCCGCTGGGCACGGCGTTCCTCTTCCCGTGCGTGACGGCCCTGCTCTCGCGCGTGACGCCGGAGCACGAGCGCGGCCTCTACATGGGCGTGCAGCAGACCTTCGGCGGCGTGGCACGCGTGATCTTCCCGATCCTTGCCGGCTGGATGTTTGACCGCGTGATCGAGCTTCCCTTCCTCGTGTCGGCGGGGCTCGTGCTGCTCACGATCTTCCTGGGGCTCGGCATGGAGTCGTACGTGCGCCCCAAGCCGGCGGTGGCGCTGGCCGAGTAGCGCGCTACGGCTCGAGCGCGGCGCCGGGCTCGCTGGCGAGCACGGCCTTCGCGATCTCGACCATCGGCACGGAGCGATCCTGGCTCGTGCGCTGCAGGATGCGATACGCTTCCTGCTCTGACGATCCCGTGCGGCGCATCAGGATGCCCTTGGCGCGCTCGATCATCTTGCGGTTCTCGAGCGCCTGGCGCGCGGCGTCGGCGTCCTTGCGCGCGCTGGCCAGTTCCTTGGCACGCGACGCGGCCAGCCGGATCGTGGAGTCGAGCACGCGGGGCGGTGCCGGCTTGGGCAGGAACGCGATCGCCGCCGTGGCCGTGATGTCGTGGTCGGACAGCGACAGCGTCTGGTCGCCGCTGAACAGCACGACGGCGATCCCCGCGTTGGCCGCGGTGATCTGCTCCGCCGCCTCGATGCCGGACCCGTCGGGCATGTGGACGTCCAGCAGCACGACGTCTGGCGCCAGCTCCAGCGCGCGCTCGTGCGCCTCGCGTCCCGAGCCCGCCTCGGCGACCACGATGTGACCCAGCGCGGACAGCAGCTCCACCAGCAGGGAGCGGGCGTCCTTGTCGTCCTCGGCAACCAGGATGCGGATCTGCGCGGCAGTGTCGGTCATCACGACAAAGTTACGCGGGGGACCGCTCAATGCGCCAGCACATCGCTCGTGGACGCCACCTGCGCCAGCAGCTCGGCAGTGCGCACCGGCTTGCGGAGCAGGAAGTGGATCGGCGCGGCGGCGGTGCGCGGTTCCCATCCCGTGACGACGCCCAGGCGCATCCCTGGCCACCGTTCGCGGACGACGGCGACCAGGTCCCAGCCGCTGCCGTCCGGCAGCCCGATGTCCGTGACCAGCAGGTCGAAGCGCGCCGTCGCGTCCTCGCCAAGCGCCGCCATCCCCTCGGCGACCGTGGTTGCGGTCACGACGGTGTGCCCATCCGTCTCGAGCAGCGCCTGCATGAACTCGCGGCTGTCGGGGTGGTCCTCGACGAGCAGGATGCGGCGCGCGGGACGGGCCTGCGCCGGTGCGGCTTCCGGCTCGAGCGTCCCGCCCGTAGCGCGCGGAAACACGAGGCGCACCGTGGTACCCTTGCCGGGCGCGGACTCGATCTCCGCGCGGCCGCGGTGCCGCTTGGCCACGCCGTACACCTCGGCCAGCCCGAGGCCGGTGCCCGCCGCGCCCTTGGTGCTGAAGAAGGGCTCGAACGCGCGCTCGCGGACCTCGTCGGACATGCCGATGCCCGTGTCGCGCACCTCGACCATCACCTCGCCGTCCACGACGCGCGTGCTGATGCCCAGCGTGCCCCCGCCGTGCATGGCGTCGAGCGCATTCTGCACCAGGTTGAGCAGCGCCTCGCGGATCTCGCCCGTGATGCCGCGGACCTGCGCGCCGTTGGCCAGCGCGCGCTCGAGCTGCACGACGCCGCCGCGGGCCCGCTCCGCCCACAGCGGGTGCGTCATGGCCACGACCTCGTCGCAGACGGCCGACAGGTCGATCATCTCGTCGTGCTCGCCCTGCATCGGGTCCTGGCGGATGAACCGGCCGACGCGCGCCGCCGTCGCCGCGCCGGTCTCGGCGGCCTTGGCGATGCGCACCGCGTAGTCGCGGACCGCGGCCGGGTTCCCGGCGTTGGCCTCGAGCAGGTACGCCGCGGCCATGATCGGGTTGAGCGCGTTGTTGACATCGTGCATCACGCCGGCGGCGAGCTGCCCCACGGCGGCCAGCCGCCGCTCGCGCGCGCGGGCTTCCTGCAGCGCCAGCAGCTCAGCCGTGCGCTCCTGCACCATGCGCTCCAGGCGCTCGGCTTCCGTCGAGACGCGCTCGTAGAGCTCGGCGGTGCGCCGCGCCTCTTCCTCGAGCTGCTGCTGGAGCTGCGTGCGGAAGGTGACGTCACGCTCCACGGTGACGGCGCCGCGGATGCGGCCGTGCTCGTCGTAGAGCGGGTTGGCGTTGACGTCGATCACGAGGCGCGCGTCGGGCCCACGGCGGACTTCCATGCGTTCCCCGCGCACGCGCTCGCCGCGCAGCGCGCGCGCGGTGGGATGCTCGTGCACGAAGAGGCTGGTGCCGTCCAGCGTGCGCGGGCGGTCGAGCTGCCAGAGCTCGCGCAGCGTGGCGGGGGTGTTCGGCGCGTGGTCGAGCTGCGCCTGCGAGTTGGAGCGGATCGTGTTGCCGTCGGCGTCGGAGACGCGGACGGAGTCCGGGATAACGTCGAAGATCGTCTCGAGCTGGCCGATGCTGCGCGCCAGGTCGTGGCGCAGCTGCTCGGTCTCGGTGATGTCGTTGCCCGCGAAGATCACGCCGTGCCGGCCGTCCTCCTCGGTGAACGGCATGAACGTCGCTTCCACGTCGCGCCCGCCGCTGCGCGGCTGGAACGTGATCCGGAACGCGACCACCGGCGTGCCGTCGGCGGCGGCGTCAATCTGTTCCGTGAGGTCCGCGAGCGCGTTGGGGAACGCGTCGTACACCGAGCGCCCCACCGCCTGCTCCGGGTTCACCCCCGTGAGCTCGTAGTAGCGCGGGTTCGCGCTTACCAGGCGGAGGTCCGCGTCGAAGATGGCGATGGCGTGCGTGATCGCCTCGAACAGCGCGTCGAAGCGCGCGATCGGCGCCGACCGGCGGCTCGTCCCGGATTCGGAATTGGCGGGCGTCACGACATCACGTCTCGGAGGGGGACGGGAGCGCCGGGCTCACCGGCGCCATCCGTATGACGATCATATGGCGCGCCACGACACGCGCTGTCAATGGACCCGGGGTCACGCTCGGCGTTCGCTCCCGATCAGGCGCGACCCGCGCTGGTACGTGAAGAAGGCGTAGCCCCACTCCACGAGGACGCTCGCGCGGTTGCGGAACCCCGCCAGGTACATGATGTGCACGAACAGCCAGAGCCACCACGCGAGCGCGCCCTCCACGTGCACGTCGCCGAACCGGGCAACGGCGCGATACCGGCCGATGGTCGCGAGGTCGCCCTTGTCACGGTAGCGGAACGGACGCGCGGCGCCCCCGGCGGCCATCCGCGCGATGTTGTGCGCCGCGTGCCGCCCCGACTGCATTGCGGCCGGCGCGACGCCGGGCACCGGCTTGCCTTGCGATTGCATGACGGCCTGGTCCCCGACCACGAACACTTCAGGGTGGCCGGGAATGGAGAGATCGGCCTCGACGACCACCCGTCCCGCGCGATCTCGCGGCACGCCGAGCGAGGCGCCGAGCGGCGATGCCTCGTTGCCCGCCGCCCAGACGATGGTGCCGGCCGGGATGACCTGATCGCCGACATGCACCGCTCCATCCTCGACACGCGAGACGCGCTGCCCCGTGCGCACGTCCACGCCGAGTTCCGCGAGCGACCTGCGCGCCGCCTCGGAGAGGTCATCGGGAAACGCCGTGAGCAGGCGCGGGCCGCCCTCGAGCAGGATGACACGCGCCGTCGCGGTGTCCACGCGGCGAAAGTCCGGGCGCAGCGTCTTGCGCGCGATCACGGGAAGCATG
>DASZRI010000424.1:0-3094 GCA_035549215.1 Gemmatimonadaceae bacterium
ATTCGCGAATACCCCAACGCGGGCACGCTCGTGGGCGGCGCCTTCATCCTGGCCGGGATCGCGCTCGCCAGCCAGAAGCCGGCCGGGGATCCGGTGGACTGAACGCCGCAGGCACCGGTTATCTTTCGCAGGCGGCTCGGCGGCAACCTGCATCCACCGGTGGACGGCGCATGAAGGAGTTCCAGCTCGACGTAGTGGTCACGCGTGGGGGCTCGACGGAGTCCACGCACCGCGTGCACGCGGCGGTGGTGCACGCTTCGGCCGGGCTCGCGGCGCGCGCGGGGAACCCGGGGCTCGTCACGCACTGGCGCTCGTGCGCCAAGCCGTTCCAGGTGATGCCGTTCGTGGAGTCCGGCGGGTTCGACGCCCTCAAGTGGGGGGACGACCAGCTGGCCCTGGCCTGCGCGTCGCACGGCGGTGAGCCGGAGCACGTCGCCATCGCGAAGCGAATGCTCGCGGACCTGGGACTCGAGGAGGGCGACCTGGCGTGCGGCCCACACGAGCCGCTGTCGGCGCGCGGTGCCAAGCTGCTGCGCGACTCCGGCGAGCGTCCCACCCGCCTGCACAACAACTGCTCCGGCAAGCACGCGGCCATGCTCGCGCGCGCCCGCACGGCGGGGTGGTCCACCTTCGGCTACGAGCGTCCGGAGCACGACGTGCAGCAGCACTGCCTGGACGCCGTGAGCCGCTGGTCGGGGCTGGGGCGCGAGCGGATCGGCCGCGCCGTGGACGGGTGCGGCGTGGTGGAGTACGCGCTCGACCTCACGGCCATGGCCACCGCCTACGCGCGCCTCGGGCATGCAGCCCACGGCGGCGACGAAGTGCCGGCGCGCATCGTGCACGCGATGCAGACGCGACCGTTCCTCATCGGCGGCACCGAGCGCTTCGACTCGATCCTCATCGAGGAGACCGAGGGCCGGCTCGTGTCCAAGATCGGCGCGGAAGGCGTGCACAGCGCGATGGTTCCGGCGCAGGGGATCGGGGTCTCGATCAAGGTCGAGGACGGCGCGCCGCGCGCGCAGGTGCCGGCGCTGCTGCGGGTGCTGCAGCTCGTGGACGCGCTGCCCGCGCAGCTTCCGCCACCCCTGGACGAGCTGCTGCGCCGGCCCATCCGCAACACGCGCGGCGAGGTGGTGGGCGAGGTCCGGCCGGCGCACTGACGCGTCCGATTGCCCCCATGCGCACCACAACCATGACGCACACCGACGGCGCCGCCCGTACACTGGCCACGTTCGATGTCGCCACGCGCGCCCTCGTGCGCCTGTCGGCGGTGGTAACGGCGGGCTCCGAGGCCGCGCAGCGCGAGGCGCTGGCCGCGTGCGTTCCGTTCACGCCGCCGGCCTGGGTCGAGGAGCTCCTGCTGCAGTCGTACCTGTTCGCCGGGTTCCCGCGGGCGCTCAACGCGACGCGCGAGTGGCGGCGCCTGCATCCGGAAATCGCGGCGGACGCGGGCGCCGCGGGGGACGTCGCTTCGTGGCGCGCGGCCGGCGACGCGACCTGCGCCACGGTGTACGGTGCGTTCTACGAACGGCTGCGCGTCAACATCCGGCAGTTGCATCCGGCGCTGGATGAGTGGATGATCGTGGAGGGGTACGGCAAGGTGCTCAGCCGGCCGGGGCTGGACCTCGCTCGGCGCGAGCTGTGCATCGTGGCCGCGTGCGCGGCGGCGGGGCAGGACCGGCAGCTGCACTCGCACCTGCACGGCGCCCTCAACGCCGGGGCAAGTGCAGAAGTGGTGTCGCAGGCGCTCCAGGCGCTGGACGACCTTGTGGATGGCGAACGGCTGACGACGGCGCGCCTGCTCTGGGCGCGCGTGCGAGGGAAGTGACGGGTGTTCATCGATCGTGTCATCGTGCGGGTGGAAGCGGGAACGGGCGGCTCCGGCCAGACATCGTTCCGGCGCGAGAAGTTCGTCCCGATGGGCGGGCCCGATGGGGGCGACGGGGGCCGCGGCGGGGATGTCGTCGTGCGCGGAGACGCGAATCTCTCCACGCTGCTCGACTACACCTACCGCGACTTCTGGGGCGCCGAGCGGGGCCAGCACGGCGAGGGATCGAACCGCACCGGCAAGTCGGGCGCTGACGTCGTCCTCCCGGTGCCCCCGGGCACCGTGATCCGCGACAAGGACACGGGCGAGTTTCTCGGCGAGATCATGGAGGACGGCCAGTCCATCGTCGTCGCCAAGGGCGGGCGCGGCGGGCGCGGCAACGCGTTCTTTGCGACGGCCACGCACCAGTCGCCGCGCGAGTGGCAGCCCGGCGAGGAAGGGCAGGCGCGCACGCTCGAGCTCGAGCTCAAGCTCATCGCGGACGTCGGGCTCGTCGGCAAGCCGAACGCCGGCAAGTCCACGCTGCTCTCCGTCATCTCCGCAGCGCGCCCGAAGATCGCCGACTATCCGTTCACGACATTGTCGCCCAACCTGGGCGTGGTGCCGCTGAGCGGGCACCGCAGCTTCGTCGTCGCCGACATCCCGGGCATCATCGAGGGCGCGCACGAGGGCAAGGGGCTGGGGCTGCAGTTCCTGCGGCACATCGAGCGCACGCGCCTGCTCGCGTTCCTCATTCCCGTGGACGACATGGAGTGGCAGGCGGAGTACGACCAGCTCCGCGCCGAGGTGGCCGCGTACTCCGCGGAGCTGGCGGCCAAGCCGCACTGCGTCGTGTTCACGAAGATGGACCTCCTGGGTGAGGACGAGCCGCCGCCGATCGACGCGCCCGAGGCATTCGGCGTGTTCGCGATCAGCGCGGCGGCCCGCAACGGGCTGGAACCGCTCCTCGCCGCATGGTGGTCGCGCCTCCTCGACCTGAAGAAGGCCGTTGTCCGCTCCGAGGAGCCGTTCGACCTCCCCTGAGGCGCGCGCCGCCCTCGCACTGTCGATGCGCGACGGCATCGGGTGCGCCAGCTTCCACGACCTCGTTGCACGATTTGGCTCCGCCGCGCACGCGTTCGATGCGACCGTCGCGCGCGCGGAGCGCCAGCGCGCACTGGACGCGGCCGATGCCGCACTGGCGCGCGGCGTGCAGCTCGGCGCCACCGTGTTCACGCCCGGCGATGCGGACTTTCCCGCTCGGCTTCGCGAACTCCGCGAGGTGCC
>DASZRI010000425.1:0-16081 GCA_035549215.1 Gemmatimonadaceae bacterium
CGGCACGGCCCACGTCTGCCGCGTGAGGTCGGGGCTGATGCGCGTCCACGTCTGCCCCTCGTTGCGCGTCATCCAGAGGTGCTGGGACGAGGTGTAGAGGATGTGCGGATCCACCGGCGAGAAGACGATGGGGTACGTCCACTGCCAGCGCTCGGGCAGCGCGGACGACGGTTCCCCGGAGAAGAAGCGCGGGTAGACCTGCACGTCGCGGTACGCGCCGGTACGGCGGTCGAAGCGCGAGAGCAGCGCGCCCTGGCTGCCCGCGTAGAACACGTCCGGGTTGCGCGGGTCCGGGGCGATGTAGCCGCTCTCGCCGCCGCCCACGTCGTACATCGGCGCCCACATCCCGTCGCGGCCCCGCCCGCTCTGCACGCAGAACGTGCTGTTGTCCTGCTGCGCGCCGCACACCTGGTACGGCACGTCCGTGGTGAGCGCAACGTGGTACGACTGCGCCGTGGGGAAGTCCTGCGCCGTCCACGTGGTGCCGCCGTTGATGGACACCGTGCCACCGCCGTCGTTCGCCTCGGCCATGCGCTGGCTGTTGGCCGGGTCGATCCACAGGTCGTGGTTGTCGCCGTGCGGCGGCCGCACCTGCTTGAACGTCCGCCCGGCATCGTCCGAGCGGAAGAAGTTCACGTTCAGCACGTACACGCGGTCCTTGTCCTTCGTGTCGGCCACGACGTGCGTGTAGTAGAAGGCCCGCTGGCGGATGCTGCGGTCGTCGCTGGTCCTGGTCCACGTGGCGCCGCCGTCGTCGGACAGGAACAGCCCGCCGTTCTCGTTCTCGACGATGGCCCAGACGCGGTTGTGGTCCACCGGCGAGACCGACACGCCGATCTTGCCGATCACGCCGCTGGGCAGGCCCGGATTGCGCGTGATCTCGGTCCAGGTGTCCCCGCCGTCGGTGGACTTGAAGAGGCCGCTGCCCGGCCCGCCGCTCTTCATGCTCCACGACGTGCGGTTGGCCTCCCAGAGCGCGGCGAACATGATCCGCGGGTTCACCGGGTCCACGGCAAGGTCGATCGCGCCGGTCGAGTCATTGCGGAACAGCACCTTCTTCCACGTCTTGCAGCCGTCGGTGGAGCGGAAGATGCCGCGGTCGGCGTTGGGCCCGAACGGATGCCCCAGCGCGGCGACGTAGACGAGGTCCGGGTTCGTGCGGTCCACGCGGATCTTCGCGATCGCCTGCGTGTCCTCGAGCCCGCAGTGGGTCCACGTGCTGCCGGCGTCCACCGACTTGTAGATGCCGTCGCCCTGCATGATGTTGCCGCGCAGCTCGGTCTCGCCCATGCCGATGTACACCACATCGGGATTCGACTCCGCCACCGCCACCGCGCCGACGGACGAGCTCCGCACCTTGCCGTCGGTGACGGGATGCCAGGTGAGGCCGCCGTCCGTGGTCTTCCACAGGCCGCCGCCCACCGCGCCGAAGTAGTACTCGTACGGCCGGCTGCTGCTGCCGGCGATGGTCTGCGAGCGACCACCGCGATCGGGGCCGATGCTGCGCCACTCGTAGCCACTGAGGTGGCGCGCGTCCACGACGCCCGGCGACGGCAGGGGCTGCGGCCGCTGGGCCAACGTTCCGGCGCTGAGCATTGTCGAACAGGCGCCGGCGAGCAGGAGGGCACGGCGCGGCAGGGTCACGAACCGCATGAAGACCTCGGGGATGACCGGGACAGCGGGAGGGGTGGGTGTCACGCGGATTGTACGGTGCGGGCGCTGGCCATGCAATCACGCCTTGTCGGGAGTCGCGGCCCGGCGGTAACATGCGCCAGATTTTTTCGAGGATCCCGATGAGAGCCTGGACGCTCGCTGCTGTCGCCGCATGTCTTGCCAGCCCTGCCTACGCGCAGGACCGGGCAATCCCGTCAGGACAGGCGCTCACCGTGCCCGGCAGCACCCGCGCGCTCGGGATGAGCAACCTGGCACTGGACGCTGCCGATGACGCGATCTTCTACGCGCCCTCGCAGCTCGTGCGGGCGCGGGGGACGAGCGGCTCCGCCGAGTTCTACGACGCGCGCACGTGGCTGGCCACGCTGTCCACCGTCGTACCGCTGGCCGGAGGGGCGCTCGGCGCCGGCGTCCAGTCGTTGACGTACGACCAGCCGCTGGCAACCACCATCGTCGTGGCGCCGGGCTCCAGCGCCCCGCCCTCGTTCGCGTCGGCGCTGAGCCAGGCCTTCGTCGTCGCCTACGCGCACGGCGCGCCGTTCAGGCTGCGCATCGGCGGCGCGGCGGCGCTGAAGTCCGACCTCGGCTACGAGAACGAGCGCGACACCCGCGCCGTGTTCGACCTCGGCGTCTCCCGTGACGTGCCGGGTGGGGTAGCCGCCCTCACCGTGCAGAACGTGGGCCGACGGATGCTGGTGAACAGCTTCGCGGTCGACCTGCCGATGCGCACCACGGCCGCGTACCAGCTCGAGCCGATCCCGCTTGGCGTGTTCGATATCTCGGCCGTCGCCGGCGTCACGTGGAACCGCCGCCGCTGGCTGAACGACGCGAGCGGCTTCGCGGCGGTCTACCAGGAGCAGTGGTGGCAGCCCGCGGGAGGCGTGGACGTCGGCTACTCGTGGCTGGACGGCTACGAGGTGCACCTGCGTGGCGGGCTGCGGCACACGGGCGTTGGCGACGGCCCCTACACGCTCGGCGCGGGGATCTCGGCCGATCGCTGGACGCTGCAGTACGCGTTCGACCCGCGACAGGGCGCACGCGCAGCGCACCGCATCGGCGTGGAGGTCCACTGATGCGCATGCGACTCGCAGTGCCGCTCGTGGCGGCAGCGGCTGCGGCGGCGTGCAGCCAGGCGATCAGGCTCACGCCCGATGACTCGAAGACCGTGCTCGCGGAGCAGGCGATCACGGCACCGAACCCGGCCGACCCCGGCCCGTTCGCGGTGAAGTACCTCACGTACGGGAGCGGGACGGACAAGCGACGCGCGGCGTTCAGGGATTCGGTGGCGATCCGGACGCACGCCGTGGATGCGTCTCCGTTCGTGAAGATGAGCCCGGAGCAGGCCGCCGATCGCAAGGGCACCTGGGGATTCGACCTCAAGCACGCGCCGATCAACGGCCGAGTGTGGTATCCGGAAGGGCCCGGCCCGTTTCCGCTCGTCCTGGTCGTGCACGGCAACCACGACCCGACGGACTATTCCGACCCCGGCTATCGCTACCTGGGCGAGCAGCTCGCGTCGCGCGGGTTCATCCTGGTCTCGGTGGACGAGAACTACCTGAACGGGAACCTGCGCGGCGAGAACGACGGGCGGGCGTGGGTGCTGCTGGAGCACCTGAAGACCTGGCAGGCGTTCACCGACAGCGCGGCGAACCCGTTTCACGGAAAGGTGGACTGGAACGAGATCGCGATCATGGGGCACTCGCGCGGCGGCGAGGCCGTGGGACACGCGGCCACGTTCAACCGGCTCACGCGCTACCCCGACGACGCCAGCGTCGCGTTCGACTTCCACTTCAACATCCGCGCCGTGGTGGCCATTGCGCCGGTGGACGGGCAGTACAAGCCGGCCGGGGTATTCGAGCCGCTGGAGAACGTGAACTACCTGGTCATCCACGGCTCGCACGACGGCGACGTGTCGGAGTTCATGGGGCTGCGCCAGTACCAGCGGCTGCGCTTCACTGACGGACAGCCGTGGTTCAAGTCGGCGTGGTACGTGTACCGCGCGAATCACGGCCAGTGGAACATGGTGTGGAACAACCATGACAACGGGCCACGCAGCGGCCAGCGGCTCGAGTTGCGCCCGCTGCTGGCCCCGGAGGAGCAGCGCCAGTTCGCGAAGGTGGTGATCGGCGGATTCCTGGAGGCCACCCTGCACCATCGCCGCGAGTACCTGCCGATGTTCCGCGACCAGCGCACGATCGGCCACTGGCTGCCGAAAACGATGTACATCACGCGGTTCCAGGAGAGCACGTACCGCGCGCTGGCCAACTACGAGGAGGACGTGGACGTGACGACGGGCAGCGTGCCCGGCGTCACGATCCGCGGCGACAGCCTGGCCACGTGGAAGGAAGCGCCAGTGCCCCTCCGCTATTCCACCGACGAGCAGAACACGAACGCCGCCTGGCTCGGGTGGAACAACCGGATTGCCGGCCCGGACACCAGTGCGCGCGGCGCGCCCGCGTCGTACACCCTGCAGCTCACCGATTCGCTGGTGCGCGCCTGGCACGTCGGCAGCGCGTCGGCGCTCTACATGTCCATCGCGCCGACGCGCGACATTCCCGGCCCCCGCAAGGCGCCGCACGATTCCACGGCCGCGGATTCGGCCCACCACACGCGCGGCGCCAAGGCCCCCAAGGTGCCGGAAGTCCACGACGACTCGGTGCCGATGGACCTCTCCGTGGAGGTGCGCGACGCCGACGGGCACGCCGCGCGCCTGCCGTTGAGCGCATTCGGCCCGGTGCGCCGGCCGCTGGAGACGCATCCGCTGCGTCGGGCAGACGAGGAATCACGCGAGTTCCGCAACCCGTACGAATTCGTGCTGCAAACGTACGCGATGCCGCTCGCCGCATTCCACCGAGCCAGCCCGTCGTTCGACGCGAGCCGCCTGCGCAGCATTGCGCTCGTCTTCGACCGCACCCCATCGGGCATGGTGATCGTGGACGACATCGGGTTATCGCACATGGATCCGGCCTTCCTGCCACCGGATCGCTGAGCGCGACTCAGGCCCGCTCGTCCGTGACCAGGATGGCGCGCACGCGCTCGAGCAGCGTGGTGGCGCTGAACGGCTTGTGAAGGATGGGCACGTCGGGATCGTCGAGCGTGCGACGAAGCGCGGCCTCGTCCACGTAGCCGGACATCAGCGCCACCGCGGCATCCGGGCGCTCGACACTGAAGACGCGCGCCAGCTCGCCGCCATTCATGTACGGCATCATGACGTCGGTGAGCAGCAGGTCGATCGTCCCCGCGTAGCCACGCGAGATCTCGAGCGCTTCCGCCCCGTCGCGCGCGGTGAGCACCGTGTACCCCGCCTGCACCAGGATGCGCTCGGCCAGCGCGAGCACGCCGTCGCTGTCCTCGGCCACGAGGATGGTGCCCGTGCCGGACGTTACGGGGTGCACGCGCGGAGGCGTCTGGCGCGTGCGGTCCGGCTGGCGATCCGCGACCGGCAGGTGGATGGTGAACGTGGCGCCCTGCCCCGGCGCGCTGTCCACGGTGATGAAGCCTCCGCTCTGCGTCACGATGCCGTACGCCATCGAGAGGCCAAGGCCGGTGCCCTTGCCGCGCTGCTTGGTGGTGAAGAAGGGCTCGAACAAGCGCTCGCGGACCTCGGGCGACATCCCGTGCCCCTCGTCCGACACGCGCAGCGCCGCGTAGCGCCCCGGGGCGCGGTGCCGGTCGCGATCCGCGTCCACGACGACGTCCGCGGTCTCGATGGTCAGCACGCCCCCGCGTTCGCTCATCGCATCGCGGGCATTGAGCGCCAGGTTGAGCAGCACCTGCTCCAGCTGCCCGGGGTCCGCCATCACGGTGCCAAGCGCGGGATCGAACTGCGTGCGCACCGTGATCCGCTCGCCGAGCAGGCGCGCGAGGATGCGGGCGAGATCGGCGGCGATCGTGTTCAGGCTCAGCGGCTCCGGGCGAAGCACCTGCCGGCGGCTGAACGCGAGGAGCTGCCTCGTGAGGGTGGCCGCACGATCGGTGGCCTTGCAGATCTCGAGCACGTCGGCGCGCCGCGGGTCGTCGGGGCGGATGCTCTCGAAGAGCACGTCGCTGAACCCGCGGATGGCCGTGAGGAGGTTGTTGAAGTCGTGCGCCACGCCGCCCGCGAGCTGCCCGACCGCTTCCATCTTCTGCGCGTGCCGCAGCTCCTCCTCCAGCCGGCGACGCTCCGTGATGTCGCGCGCGATGGCGAAGATGCCTGAGACTTCCCGCGTATCCGGCTCGACGATGCCCTGCCGGGTGATCTCGAACGGCACCTCGGTGCCGTCCTTGCGCCGCATGCGGACGGTCCCCGTCTCGACGCCGCCGGTGGCGGCCACGCGCGCATGCGCCTCACGCGCCGCCGCCAGGTCGTCCGGATGGCAGACCGCATCGATCCCGCGACCGATCATCTCCTCGGGCTCGTAGCCAAGCAGCGCGCGGCACACGGGCGACACGTACGTCAACCTCCCATTCAGGTCGACGCGCACCAGCATGTCCGTGGAATGCTCGGCCAGGAAGCGGTGCCTCGCCTCACTCTCGCGCAGGGCTTCCTCCGTGGCGCGCCGCGCGGTCACGTCGCGGGCAACGGCGAAGAGCGCCGTGACCTCGTCGCCCTCGAGCTCGACCTGCACGTTCTGGCCGATCCACACCTCGCGCCCATCCGCCCGCAGCGCGGGAAACTCCCAGTAGGTGAGCGGGATGCGGTCGCGGATCTGGCGCGAGTAGAGCTCGATGGCTTCCATGCGATGGTCGGGACGCACGAAGTCCAGGTACAGCCGACCGACGACGGATTCGCCCGCCACGCCAAGCACGCGGGAGACGACCGGGTTTGCGTAGAGGAAGATCCCGCGCGGATCGATGCGGTAGATGCCATCGGTCGCGTCCTCGACGATCCGGCGGAAGCGCTCCTCGCTCTCGCGCAGCGACGCCTCGGTGCGGCGCACCTCGGTGAGGTCGCAGATCGTGATCGCGACGCCCGTGCCGACGCGGGCCACGCGCCGGCGCACGGAGCGCGACACGCCCGCGCCGTCGGTCAACTCGGCATCCTCCTCATGCGGCTCACCCGTCTGCAGCACGGTGCGGCAGGTGTCCACCAGCCCCGCCGGAGCGTCGGGCAGCAGCGTCTCCAGCGTCACGCCGATGGCACGGTCGCGCGGGCAGCCAAGGAATTGCTCCGCCTGCGAGTTCAGTTCCGTGAGCGCGAAACCGGCCGCGGCGCCCGGATCTCCCACGCGCGTGAACAGCAGGAGCGCATCGGGGCTGGCCGCGACGAGCTCGCGAACGCCTTCTTCAGGATGATGTGCGGGACGTGCCACGCGATGCGGAATAAGCGGATGGCGGGAGGACGGGCGGCTGTATGCTCGCTAGCGGAACGGCGCCGTGTCAACTCGCAAAACGGATGACGCGGTTGCATCTTGGCGGTGTGACGGCGGGGACGCCGGTGCCCCGCAGGATGCGCGAGCGATGAGCAGGATCAGCCGGGGCATGGCCCGGGTCACGACCACAGCGGCGACTGCGCTGCTGGCGGCAGCACACGCCGCGATGGCGGGCGCGCAGGCGCCGACGATTGACTCCGTCCGCGTGCAGCGCGTGGCGCGGGCGGCGCAGCGCGACTTCGAGCTCCGTCGCCGCGCCAACCTGCCCCTCTCATTCGATGACGCCTACGGGCGCTGTGACACGCGCATCGGTCGATTCTGCTACTGGCACGACGACGCCCCCGCTCCGCGCCGCGTGGACGAGCCGCGCGTGATCGTGCAGGCGCGACAGCAGCTCCTCCGAACCCTGCGCCAGGCCGCCACGCAGAGCCCGCACGACGGATGGATCACGGGGCAGCGCGTGCGATACCTGGACGACGCCGGGCTCGCGGACAGCGCCGTCGCCACGGCGCGCGCGTGCACGGGCCTCGCATGGTGGTGCGACGCGCTGGTCGGGTTCGCCCTGCACCAGGCGTCGCAGTATGCCGGCGCCGATTCCGCGTTCACGCGCGCGCTCGGCGAGATGCCGGACGACGTCCGCTGCGACTGGAGCGACCTCTCGGCGCTGCTCGATGGCCCGCTCGCGGATCGCTACGCGCACGGCGACTGCGACGCGCGCCAGGCGCTGGACGCCCGCGTCTGGTGGCTGGCCCGTCCGTTCTACTCGCTGCCCGCGAACGACCTCCGCACGGAGCATTTCGCGCGGCTCGTCATGGCCACGGTATCGCAGGATGTCGCGTCACCGCAGGGCGTCCCGTGGGGCGACGACATCCGCGAGCTCGTCATACGGTACGGGTGGCCGCGATGGTTCACGCGCCAGCAGCCGCCGGCCGGATCGCTGGCCGAGCGGCCGATCCTGGGGCACGACCCGGAACCAAGCTTCACCTTCCTGCCGGATGCCCGGCTCGTGGACTCCGCGTTCACCGCCACGCCTGGCGACTGGTGGCTGCTGGATCCCGCGGCCCGCACGCGCTACGCGCCGCGGTATGCCACTGCGGTGCACGATGTCCCGGTGCAGGTGGCGCGATTCGTGCGCGGCGACTCGCTGCGCATCGTCGCGGCCTACGACCTGTCGGCGGACAGCGCGCTGGCGCACGATGACCTGCGCGTCGCGCTGGTCGCCACGCCGGCACCGGATTCCGTGTTCGACACGGTGGTGTCCCCTGCGTCCGTCACGGGCGTGCTCCAGCTCACGGTGCCGCGCGACTCGCTCATCGTCGGCGTCGAGGCGCTGGCATCCCGGGAGCGCGCGGGCGCGCGCGTGCGGCTCGCGCTCGTCCCGCCGGACACGGCCGGCCGCCTGGCGCTGTCCGACGTGCTGTGGTATGCCGCCGGCGAGGAACCGCCGCGGACGCTGGACGACGCGGCCGCGCTCGCCACCGCGGGCGATCACGTCGCGCGCGGCCGCCCGCTGGGGTTGTACTGGGAGGTGTACGGTTCGCGCGAGTCCGGGGAGCCCGCGGACCTCTCGCTGACGATCGAGCGGACGGGGACGAGCTGGTGGTCGCGCATGCGGCAGCGCATCGGGCTCGGCGGCGGCGACACGAGGGTGGCGCTGCGCTGGCACGAGCTGCTCCTTCCGCACGAGGGGCGCGTCGAGCGCGCGCTGGGCGTGGACATCAGCCGGCTGGATGCGGGGGTGTATCGCGTGCGGCTCGAGGTGGCCGCCGAGGATGGCGCGGCGGCGCACGCCGTGCGACAATTGCGGATCGAGGAGTAACCCCGGCCCACTGTGCGGTGACGGACGACGCACTTGCGGGGTATTTGCGGTAACCCACCATTCGCTCATCAGTTACCATCTGTTCATCGGCGAGGCGCCCGGACGCTTGATGTCCGTCGGGGAAACCCGTACCTTGAGGAGATGGTCAAGATGGGCTCCCATTTACAAGACATGACCGTGACGACCGAAGATCTCGAGCAGGTGACGCGGGCGATGAATGCGGTGCGCCATATCGTGCGCGCCCTGCGCGTTTCGTCCAGGATGATCGAGACCAGGATGGGCATCAGCGGCGCGCAGCTCTTCGTGCTGCAGCAGCTCCGGGAAAAGCCCGCCGAGTCGTTGAACGAGCTTGCCGACCGCACCGCCACGCACCAGAGCTCGGTGTCCGTGGTGGTACGCCGGCTGGTGGAGCGCGGCCTGGTGGCACGCACGACGGCCACGGCGGATCGTCGCCGCGTGGAGCTGTCGCTGACGGACGCCGGGCGCCGGCTGCTGGCTGGCGCGCCGGTCACGGTGCAGGAGAAGATGCTCGAGGGCGCGGAGTCGCTCTCCGCCGCGGAGCGCCGCCAGATGGCGGACCTGCTCTCGCGCTGGGTGCGTGCGTCGGGCCTGGAGGATGGGGAGCCGCCGTTGCTGTTTGACGATCTCTCCGACTCCACAGACGCCTCGTGACCGAACCCCCGACACTCCCAACGCCTCCCGACGCCGGCTCGGCGTCCCCAACCCAGCAGCTCTCCGACGTGCATGCACCACCGCCGTACACGGTGGTGAATGCGCGCGTCGTGTTCATCTCCGCCACCTCCGTGGTGATCGGCGTCGCCGGCACGGTGGTCGGCGTGGCGCTGATGCGCCTGATCGGGTTCATCCTCCACATCACGTACTTCGGCACCTTCGCGACGGGCCTGGTGCAACCGTCCATCACGCGGCTGGGCGTATGGTCGGTGCTCATCCCGGTCGGCGGCGCGATCGTCATCGGCATCATGGCGCGCTACGGATCGCCGGCAATCCGGGGCGACGGCATTCCGGAAGTGATGGAAGGCGTGCTCGACAAGCAGAGCCGCATCTCGCCCAAGGTCATGATCCTGAAGCCGATCTCCGCGGCGATCGCGATCGGCACGGGCGGGCCGTTCGGCGCCGAGGGGCCGATCATCGCGACAGGCGGCGCGCTGGGATCGCTGTTCGGGCAGGTCCTCAATGTCACGGCAGACGAGCGCAAGATCCTGCTCGCGGCCGGCGCCGCGGCGGGGCTCACGGCCATCTTCGGCACGCCGGTGTCGGCGGTGCTGCTGGCGGTGGAGCTCCTGCTGTTCGAGTACCGGCCGCGCTCGCTCATTCCCGTGGCGCTGTCGTCGTGTGCGGCGATGAGCGTGCGGGCGGTGTGGCTCGGCACCGAGCCCGTGTTTCACATGTCGAACGTGCCGCCGCAGACGATGGAATCGCTGGCGGCGTACGTGGTGCTGGGCGTCGTGATCGGCTTCGCGGCGGTGCTGGTGACGCGCATCGTCTACTGGATCGAGGATGCGTACGAGCACCTGCCCGTGCACTGGATGTGGTGGCCCGCGATCGGCGCGGTGTTCGTGGGACTGATCGGCCTGCTGGAGCCGCGCACGCTCAGCGTGGGGTACTCGAACATCGACGGGCTGCTGAGCGGCACGATCTTCGGCCGGGCGCTGCTGGTCCTCGTCATCCTGAAGTTCATCTCGTGGTCGCTCTACCTGGGCAGCGGGACGTCGGGCGGCACGCTGGCCCCGCTGTTCACGATCGGCGGCGGGATCGGCGCGGTGCTGGGCAGCCTCGTGGCGCACGCCATGCCCTCGCTGGGCGTGAACCCGAGCGTGGCCGGCCTGGTGGGCATGGCGGCGATCTTTGCCGGCGCGTCGCAGGCGCTGCTCGCGTCCGTCGTGATGGCGTTCGAGATGACGCGCCAGCCGATGGGACTGCTGCCGCTGCTCGCGGGATGCACCGCCGCGTACTTCGTGTCGCTGCTCATGCTCCGGGGCTCGATCATGACGGAGAAGCTCGTCCGCCGCGGCGTGAGCGTACAGACCGAGTACCAGGCCGACTACCTGGCGCAGGTGCGCGTGCGCAGCGCGGTGACGAAATCCGTCGTCACGCTCGGCATCCACGACCGCGTGCAAGACGTGATCGCGTGGCTCTCCTCCGGCGAGCCGGGCAGCGAGCACGCCGGGTATCCGGTGCTCGATGACGACGGCCTGCTGGCGGGCGTGATCACGCGCCGCGACCTCGTGGGGCGCACGGTGGCGCCGGACGCCCAGGTGGGGTCGCTGCTCCAGCGGGTGCCGGCGGTGGTGTTCGAGGACAACACGCTGCGCGAGGCGGCCGACCACATGGTGCGCGAGGGCGTGGGGCGCCTGCCGGTGGTCAAGCGCTCGGCGCCGCGCACGCTGGTCGGCATCCTGTCGCGCCGCGACCTGCTGGCCGCGCACGAGGAGCGCCTCGATGCCAAGGACGAGCTGCAGCCGGCGGTGGTGGACCTGCGCATGGCGCTGCGGTTCGCGATGCACCAGCGCCCGCGGGGCTGAGCCCGCCGCGTCGTCCTACGCGATCTCCTCGGCCTGCGGATCGCAGGCGGGGAGCAGCAGGGTGAACACGCTGCCGCCGCCCGCGCGCGGCGCGTAGCGCACGTCCCCACCCTGCTCCTCCGCGAGCCGGCGAGCGATGGAGAGCCCGAGCCCGGCGCCGCCGTCGTTGCGCGCGCCCGGCGACCGGTGGAACGGCTCGAAGATGCGCTCCACCTCGGGCGCCGGCACGCCCGGGCCGCGATCGGCCACGGTGAACGCGAGCATCTCGCCGGCGGTCGTGACGCCCAGCTCGACCGGCGTGTCGGCGGGCGCATAGCGCAGCGCGTTCTCGACCAGGTTGCCCAGGATGCGCAGCGTGTGCACGAAGTCGAAGTAGCCGAACAGCGCGGGCTGCGAGAGGTCCACCGCGGTCACAAGGCGCGCGCCGCTGGTGGTGCCGGCGAACTGGCGGGCCACCGCGCCGATCACGTCCTCGGCGGCATTGAGCTCGGGGGAGAGGTGCAGCGTGCCGCCCTTCATGCGGGACAGGTCGAGCAGGTCGCTGACCAGCCGCGAGAGCCGGTCAGCCTGTTCCTCGATGATGGCGGAGTTCTCGTCGCCGCGCAGGGCACCGTCCTGCGCCATCGCCTTGATCGTCGTGAGCGGCGTGCGGAGGTCGTGGCTCACGGATGCGAGCAGGATGTCCTTCATCCGGTCCGCCTCGCGCAGCGCGTCGGCATGCGCGGCCTCGGCCGCAAGCTGCATGCGCTCCAGCCCGAGCGCGGCATAGTAGCCGAGCGCGTCCAGGAAGCGGCGCTGCGGCTCGTCCACCGCGATCGGTGTGGGGTGCTGCAGCTCGAGCGCGCCCAGCTCGACGTCGTGTCCCGTGAGCGGGATCTCGAGGCGCGAGACATCGCGGGCGCGCGGCGCGGCGCCGGCCGACGCAACGACTTCCTTCCGCCCGTCCACGAGGCGGCGGATGAGGCACGTGTCCACGCGCAGCTCGTCGCGGATGACGCGCGCGATGGCGCCCAGGGCGGCCTCCGCGGTGCCGGCGTTGAGCGTCTCGGAGCCGAGGTAGGCCAGGCGCGTGACCTCGTCGGCACGGCGGCGCGCCTCCTCGGCCTCGCTTCGCGCGAGCGCAAGCAGTTGCGTCGTCGTGACGGCGGTCGCCAGGAAGGCGAGCAGCACCAGGCCATCCGGCGGCTTGGCGACGCTCAGCGTGTCGAGCGGTGCCTGGAAGAAGTAGTTGATCGCGAGCGTGGCCATCCCGGCGAGCGAGATGCCGAGGGGCCGGCCGCCGGCCACGCTGCCGCCGAGCACGATGAGCAGGTACGCGAGCACGGCGTGCGCCTGGTCGATGTTCGACCGCACGAGGCGCATGGCCACCGTGGCAAGCGCGAACAGCAGGAGCCACAGGACCCACGCGCGCGCGCGCGCCGCCGTCACGCGATCACCTGCCCGGCACCGGGCGGCGTCCCGCGCGCGTCACGCGCTCACTCCTCGGGCTCGAACCGGTAGCCAACGCCGGGCTCCGTGACCACGAGCTGCGGCCGCGACGGATCCGATTCGATCTTGCGGCGCAGGTTGGTGATGTGGACGCGCAGGTACTGCTGCGGATTGCCGAACACGCGCCCCCAGACGGCATCGAAGATCTGCTGGTGCGTGAGCGTGCGCCCTGCGGCCGTGACCAGCGTGCGCAGGATGTCCCACTCGATGGGCGTGAGATGGATGGCGCCCTGGCCGCGGGAGACACGGCGCCGCACGAGGTCGATGGTGAGGCCCCGCGCCGTGACGACCGCGCCCTGCGCGGGCCCGGCAAGCGACTGGTAGCGGCGGAGCTGCGCACGCACCCGGGCGCCGAACTCCAGCGTGCTGAACGGCTTCGTCACGTAATCGTCGGCGCCGAGGTTGAGCAGGGACACCTTCTCCTGCTCGGCGTGGCGCGCCGAGAGGACGACGATCGGCATGGTGCCCCAGCGGCGCACCTCGCGACAGACATCGGCGCCGGCCATGTCGGGGAGGCCGAGGTCGAGCACGATCACGTCAGGCATGGCGGAGGCGGCGAGGTCGATGCCCTCCTGACCGCTGGCGGCCTCGAGGACGTCGTCGGCCATGTCGCGCAGCGCGTTGCGGACGGCCCGGCGGATCTGGATCTCGTCGTCGATCACCAGGACGGTGCGCGCGCGGGGCGCCGCAGCAGGCGTCGCCGGGGATTCGGTAAGGGTCATGGTGCTCACGGATGCTCCGGGTGAAGGATCGTCTTCATGGATACCAGCGGTGGAGACCCTGCGTTCCGCGTGCCGGTTACGGGGCCCTGGTCATGGTGCGACATCCGTCCCGCGAGCGACGCTCCGGAGGCGCTCGACGTCGGGGATCCGGAGCCGGCCGCCGGGCGCCGCCTGGACGAGCCCGCGCTTGCGCAGGGCCTTCATGGCGCGCGAGACGGACTCGCGAGCCGTCCCGATCTCGAGCGCGAGCTCCTCCTGCGTGCGTCGAATGCGCAGCTCCACCGGATGGCCGGGGTGCGCGCCTGCCTCCTCCGCGTAGCCAGCCAGGAGGTGCGCGAGGCGGGCGGCCACGTCGCGAAAGGCCAGCGTCTCGGTGACGTGGACCAGGTGGCGCAGCCGCCGGCCAAGGCCGCGGATCACGGCGGCGGCAAATTCCGCGTTGGCGCGGACCAGCGCCTCGAACTCCGCCCGCGGCACGAAGACCAGGCGCCCGGCCTCGATGGCCACCGCGGACGCCGGGTAGGGGCCGCCGTCGAAGAGCGGGAGCTCGGCCACCGGGCTGCCGGGCCCCTCTATGTGCAACACCTGCTCCCGTCCCTCCGCGCTCACGCGGTAGATGCGCACGCGGCCCGCCTGCACGATGTACAGCCCGCGGCAGGGCTCACCGGTGGTGAAGAGCACCTGGCCCTCGGCCATGTCGCGCGCGACGCACCGCTGGGCGAGCCGCCCGAGCGATGGGTCGTCGAGCTCGCGAAAGAGCGGTAGCGCGCGCAGCAGCGGGACGATGTCCATGCAGCGGATTCTACGGTGTATGGGACCCTGTGACAATCGTCACGCGGCGGCGTGCCGGGGACGGCCAGCTTCCACGAGGCACGCGCGCGGTGCGCGGTGCCGGAAGACGAGACCTCAGCCGGGACTTCCCGACCATGCCTGCTTCGACCGAGACCCCGACGTTCGACCTCACGATGACGGTGAACGAGATCATCCAGCGCTGGCCGCAGACGGGGACGGCCTTCAACACGCTGGGCATCGACTCGTGCTGCGGCGGCGCGCACGCCCTGGGCGACGTCGTGACCCGCCACAAGCTGGACCTGAACGACGTGCTGGACACGCTGCGCCGCGCGGTGACGGAGCGCTGATGGACTGGTACGCGCGCGCGTTCGTGAAGGCGAGCCTGGCGTGGCTCGCGGCCGGCGTGACGCTGGGCGTGGGGATGGCCGTGCATCCGGCGTGGATCGTGTACCGGCCGGCGCACGTGCACATGAACCTGCTCGGCTTCGTGACGATGATGATCTACGGCGTCGCGTTCCACGTCATCCCGCGCTTCACGGGGCACCCGGTGCACAGCCCACGGCTGGCGCTCGCGCAGTGGTGGCTGGCGAACGTCGGGTTGCTGGTGTTCGCCGGCGGGTTCCTGGTGCGCCCGGGCGCGGAGACGGCCGGGACCGCGATGGTGGCGCTGGGCGGGACGCTGTCCGCGCTGGCGGCGTACGCCTTCGTCTACAACATCTGGCGCACGATCGACGGCGCGCGCCGGGCCGCGCCGCTGCACGCCGTCCAGGCGCGCAGCACCCGCGCGGGATAGCCCGTGCACTCGCTGGTCCGGCGATTCATCAAGACCGCGATCGCGTTCCTGTTCACGGGGCTCGCGATCGGCGCGTGGATGCTGGTCCGGCGCGAACTGTTCGACATCGCACCGAGCATGTACGAGATCAGCGCGCATACGCATGCGATCCTGGTCGGCTTCGTGATGATGATGATCCTGGGCGTGGCGCTGTGGATGTTCCCGCGGGCGCCCAAGGACGACCCGCGGTACCGGCCGTCATGGATCCGCGCCGCGTGGTGGCTGGCGACCCTGGGCACGGCCGTTCGCGTGGCGGGCGAGCTCGCGCGCCCGATGGTGGCGACGCGCGGCGCACGCTGGCTCGTGGTGGCGAGCGGGCTCGCCCAGGGGTTCGGCATCGCGCTGTTCTTCGTGGCGATGTGGCCGCGCATTCGCGCGGCGGGAAGCGCGACGCGCGAAGCGCAGGGCGAGCGCTTCTGACATGTCAGGGAATCCCTGCAAACACGTGGTGCGAATGGGGCACCAAAGTTCAGCCGTTCACCGACGGAGGGCGTGCATTGGGGCGCATAGGTTCCGCTCCGTTGGTTCAACCGTTTCCTCCTCCCCCGATGGAGATGCTCGATATGCGTAGCCGGATTGTGGTTCCCGCACTTGCCATTACAGCGCTGGTGATCGGCGCTGCGGCCATGAAGCCCGCGTGGGGCACGCGGGCCGTGGAATACACGGATTTCTCCAAGGTCGCCACGGCGACCGAGCCGTCGTACAACGCCATCCTGAAGCCCGCGTCGGACGCGCCGATCAAGGAGTACCGGATCCCGATCGAGGACACGAAGCTGCAGATCGCCGACGGCGTGTCGTATGACGGCTGGTCGTTCGGCGGAACGGTGCCGGGCCCGGTGCTGCGCGTGCGGCAGGGCGAC
>DASZRI010000426.1:0-3511 GCA_035549215.1 Gemmatimonadaceae bacterium
CCACCCATACGCGCATCGCGTCATCGCTGATCGTGCGCAGCGTATAGGTGCCCGGCGACAGGTCCACGGACGCCGAGGCGTCCAGCGCCCAGCGCTCGAGGGGGATACCCGGGACAGTCGGCCGGTACCACTCGTAGTCGATGCGCGATTCGCGCCGCGTCATGGCCGGTGTGCCGCGCAGCACGGCAGCGAACGCATCGGCCTTGGTGCGCGGGTCGGTCGAGTCGCTCCACGTGAAGATGCGCACCGTCCAGTCCGTGCGCGGCTCGAAGTGGCCGTACGAGAAGTCGTACGGCTCGCCGGCCTCGTGCGCCTCACCGCGCGGCGAGACCGTCGCGCCGCCGACGTACGCCAGCGTCAACGCCCAGTCGCCCACCGAGTCCGGTTGAATCGAGACGGCGATCGTGTCGCCCACCTGGCCCGCTTCGCGCGAGATGGCCGTCACGCCGCGCCGGTCCACCACCTTCCACCGCCCCGCCGGCCCGAGCACGGCCAGCCGCAGCGGGTTCGCGCGCGTGCTGTCCACCGGCCAGAGCTTTGGCGATCGCCAGTCGTACGGGCCCCACTCGTCCACTACTATCGCCGAGCGCGGGCGGCGAGCGGGCGCCGTGTACGGAATGCGTCGCAGGTCGCGGGCGATGCCGGCGGCCAGGCGATCGTACTCCGCGGGAAGCGCGGCGTCCGGGCCGCACGCGGGATCCTTCACGCCGCTGGCGGCGACGGCCGCGGTGACGATGTTGCGCTCGTCGCGGTACGCGGACGTATCGTGCAGCACGGCCACCGAGTCCACCCCGGCGAACCGATTGCCGCTCACGACTGCACCGCTGGTGTTCGCGATGCGCAACGCGACGCGATTTCCCGAGAACGTGTTGCCGGCAATGCGGTAGTCGCGGCTCTTCGTGTCGCGATGCTTCGGGTAGCCCCAGTCCGACGGCTCGATGGGGTTGGCCCACAGGTTGATCGCCGTCTCGTCGCCGTCGAACCGGTTGCCGGCGATCAGGTCATCCTGTCCGTGCTCGATCGCGATGCCGGTACGGTTCCGTGCAAAGCAGTTGCCGACGACCGTCGACTCGTAGCTGTAGCCGCCCCACAGCCCGTTGTCACTCCCCTCGATGCGGTTGGCCAGGAACTGGTTGCGCGCGAAGGTCGCTTCCATGCCGTTGGTCGGCGCGTCGCTGAAGTCGTTCCGGAAGAAGACATTGTCGTTCGCGCCGCCCTGCCCGCTGTCCATCGTCTGTTGGCCGGCCCACAGGAACAATCCATCGCCGCCGTGCGTCACGGAGTTGTAGGCCACCAGGTTGCTGTCGCTCTGCTCGTACACGAGCAGCCCGGCCGAATCCTGCCCACGGCGATAGAATCCCTCGCTGTAGCCGCGGACGTCATAGTCCACCCGGTTGTGCACGATCGTGTTCCGGCTCGAGCGGTAAAGCCCGATGCCAAGGCCGGAGTTGTACGAGAACGAGTTGTCCTGGATGCGCAGCCCGTTGGTGCGCACGAGCATGAGCCCATTGACGCCCTGCTCGGCCGTGTTGCCCTGGATCGTGCCGCCGTCCACGTCGGCCAGGTAGATCGCGCCACCGTAGCGCAGCCACTCGTCCTTCTCGTTGTGGTGGAAGGACTGCCAGTCCACGAGGCTCTCGTGCTCCACCAGGCTGAACAGGCGCGGCTTCCAGTTGTAGCTGAAGTCGTTGTCCGCCAGTTGCAGGTTGCGCGTGTGGCGCGCCATGAGCGCCACCTTGTAGCCGCGCACGTGCGCCCGGGTGACCCGCACGTTGTTCCCGCCGTCGATCCGGATCGCGACGCCCGCCGCACGATCCGGATCGGCGTGGGGGTCCGTTCCTTCCATCCGCGCTCCCGCGAAGTCCACGGTGATGTTGTCGCCGCGGATGACGACAACCGCCGAGTCGAGCGACGCCGGGGCCGGCAGGTGATAGGTCGCGGGGCGGATGCGCACGGACGACGTGATCACGAGCCCGGGGCGCAGGTCGATGACGGGCAGGCGGCGGGCGCGCTGGGCGGCAGCAGACGCGATCGGGAGCGCCAGCAGCGCCGCCGCCACGAGGCGGGGGGAAGGCATGCGCGGAACTTACCGTCCCCCGGCCGCGACGTCGAATGAATCGCCCAGCGGTTTGACATCCCGGGCGGCCGTCGCGATCATCGCCCCGATCAGGCCGCCGCATTTTCGGGGCCGGGTGCGTATTCACAGGGACGCCGGCCCAGCCCCTGTTCCTGGCCGCCCCGCGCGTCCCGACCTTCCCCACCTTTGCCTCCCGCATGTCCGCCAAGCCGACCGCCGCCCGCCGCTTCCTGCCGCTCCTCCTCCTGCTCTTCATCGGAAGCGGATGCGCGGCCCTGATCTACGAGATCATCTGGTTCCAGCTCCTCGAACTGGTCATCGGCTCCTCGGCCGTCTCGCTCGGCGTGCTGCTCGGCACCTTCATGGGCGGCATGTGCATCGGCAGCCTGCTGCTCGCCCGCGTGGTGCGCATCGACCGCCACCCGCTGCGCGTGTACGCCCTGCTCGAGCTCTGCATCGGGGCGATCGGCGTGCTCGTGCTGTTCGGCCTGCCCGTGCTGGGCGGCCTGTACTCCACCCACAGCGGGCACGGCGTGTGGGGCATCGTGCTCCGCGCCGTGATCTCGGCCATCTGCCTGCTGCCGCCCACGCTCCTCATGGGCGCAACGCTGCCCGCGATCTCGCGCTGGGTGCAGACGACGCCCGAGGGCGTCGCGTGGCTCGGCTTCTTCTACGGCGGCAACACCGCTGGCGCCGTGATCGGCTGCCTGCTCGCGGGATTCTGGCTCCTGCGCGTGTACGACATGCCCACCGCGACATACGCTGCTGCCGCGATCAACGTCGCGGTGGCGGCCGGAGGCTTCCTCCTCTCGCGCGTCGCGCCCCACGGCGCGGACGGCACGCGCGCCGACGAGCAGGCCGCGCGCGCTCCGCTCGCATGGACCGTGTACGTCGCGATCGCGCTCTCGGGCTTCACCGCCCTGGGCGCCGAGGTCGTGTGGACGCGCCTGCTGTCGCTCATGCTCGGCGCCACGGTGTACACCTTCTCGATCATCCTTGCCGTGTTCCTGGTCGGCATCGGGCTGGGCAGCAGCGCCGGGGCTGCGGTCGCGCGGCGGATCGCCAACCCGCGCGTCGCGCTCGGCGTGTGCCAGGCGCTGCTCGTTGCCACGGTCGCGTGGGCCGCGTTCATGATCGCGCGCGCGCTGCCCTACTGGCCGATCAATCCCGCGCTCGCGTCGAGCCCGTGGTTCACCATGCAGCTCGACCTCACGCGCTGCCTCTGGGCCGCGCTCCCCGCGGCCTGCCTGTGGGGCGCGAGCTTCCCGCTCGCGCTCGCGGGCGTCGCGCTCCCCGGCCAGGATCCGGGACGCATGGTCGGCGGCGTGTACGCGGCCAACACCATCGGCGCCATCGCCGGCGCGCTCGCCTTCAGCACCGCGCTCATCCCGTGGATCGGCACGCAGCACTCGCAGGGCGTGCTCGTCGCGGGCG
>DASZRI010000427.1:0-2158 GCA_035549215.1 Gemmatimonadaceae bacterium
ACGACATCCGCGATCACCTGCGCGACGTCCTCCACACCCTGCGACTCGGGGAGCGTCCGCGAGTCCGGGCCCCCGTGCCGCGCGTTGATCCCGAAATCCGTGCGCACGACACCTGGCGAGACCAGCGTGAACTGGATGCCCGGGTGCGACTGCTGCACTTCCATGCGGAAGTTCGCCGTGAGCGCGTTCAGGAAGTGCTTGGCCCCGTTGTACGCCGACCGGATGACGGACATCGGCATGCGGCCGAGCATGGACGACACGTTGATGACGTGCCCGGCGTTGCGCGCCTTGAAATGCGGCAGGATCTCCTGCATGCCGTAGAGCGCCGACTTCACGTTCACGCGCATCATGTCATCGATGTCGTCGTCGGTGAGCTCCGACGGCATGCGCGTGATGCCCTGGCCGACGTTGTTGATCCAGGTGTCCACGTGGCCGAAGCGCGCGATCGCCTCGTTCACGACGCGCCGCACGTCCGCGCGGTTGGTCATGTCGGCAGCAATGGGGAGCGCGTTCGGGCCGCAGCGGGCGGCCACGTCGCGCAGCGCGTCCGCGCGCCGCGCGACGAGGACCACGGACGCGCCGCGGGCGGCAAGCAACTCGGCGGTCGCGGCGCCGATGCCGCTGCTCGCGCCGGTGATGACGATTACGGTGCCCTGCCAATTCATCGGGGCCACAGCCATCCAAATGTCCCTGCGGTGAGGAGTGCGTAGATCAGCCCATCAAGGGTCGAAACGACGGTGATCCGCAACGACCGACGGTACCAGATGGAAAGTTGCCATAGTGCACCGGCGTATGCCAGGAACGCGGAGGCGCCGGCGAACCGGAAGACCTGGAGGTAGTTGGCACCGGAGGGCAGGGCACGGCCGGTGATGTACGCCGCGAAGCCGCTGACCACGAGCAGGTAGACGATCCAGCCCCCGAAGTTGCCGGCCATGGACTGCATCCCGTTGGGCAGGACGGTCATCACGAGCTTGGGCCCGCGGTTCACCTTCTCGATGAATTCCGGCGACTTCATCTCCGCGGCGGTGCCCGGCCGGGGAAGCATGTAGTCGCCCGGCGGGAGGTTCAGCGGGCGGAGCGCATCGAGGACCTTGTCCTCGTTGTCCAGCTTCGGGTAATCGCCCTTGTGCCACGGCATGAGCATGTGGATGATCGAGCTCGCCACGAAGACAATCACCGACGCCAGCACGATCGGGAGCCACAACCCTCGGATTCCAACCATGGGAACCTCCTGGGGAAGGATGAACCGCGCCCTACAATGCCACATTCCCTGCAGGGCGGCCAGCGACGGACGATGACGTCTTGACGTCAAGCACTTTATGACATAAAGTAATGCCCATCACCAGCGGTCAGGTGCCATGACGATCTTCGACCTGCTGTTCCTGTTCCTGGCGCTCGTCACCATCGTCGCGCTGGTGGCCGCCGCTGCCCTCGCCGCCGTGGGCCACGCGCGGCGCGCCATCGCGCTGCTGGGATGGCTCGCGGGCGGCATTGCCTGCTACCTGACCGTGGTCGCCGCGGTGGGCGCGCTCACGCCGCAGCGCTACGCGCGCATGGGCGAGGCGCTCTGCTCCGACGACTGGTGCCTGGCCGTCACCAGCGCGCGGCGCACCCAGGGAAGCAGCGCCGCCACGTGGGAGGTCTCCCTGCGGCTCTCGAGCCGCGCGCTGCGCGTGACGCAGCGCGAGCTTGGCGTGTCGGTCTATCTCGTGGACACGGCCGGCACGCACTTCCTCCCGCTGCCCGCAACCATTCCGCTGGACACCGCGCTCGGGCCCGGGGAATCCGTCATCGCGCCGCGGCAGTTCACCGTGCCCAGCCGGGCGCAGGTCGCGGGACTGGTCGTGGCGCGGCCGCGATTCCCGGGCTGCTGCATCATCGGCGATGAGGGCAGCCTGCTGCACCGGCGCACGATCGTGCGCCTGGACTAGCGGTCGAACGCCAGCTCGAGCGTTCCGCCAGCAGGTACGGCGGCCCACCGCGCCAAGGCATCGGCGCGCGCCGCACGCAGCCGCGCGAGTTCGTCATCCGTGAGCGGCGGGACGTGCAGCCCGTGCTGCCCCGCGCGCGAGGCCGCCACGTAACGAGCGGCGTGCTCGGCGAACTCGGTCGCCGAGAACTGCGCGCCAGACATGCGCTCCATGTCGAGCATGCCAAC
>DASZRI010000428.1:0-1522 GCA_035549215.1 Gemmatimonadaceae bacterium
CGCGAGCGTCTCGCGCCCGTCGCCGCGATAGACGTACGGCGGGAGCACCATGAGCCCGTCGCACCCGACGCGCTCGGCGGTGCGCGCCAGCGCGACCGCTTCGGCCGTGGACAGCGCGCCGATGCCGGCGATCATCGGCACGCGGTCACGCGTGGCGGCGCGGCAGGTCGCGAGCACCGCGGCCTTCTCGTCCGGCGTGAGCGTCGCCCCCTCGCCGAGCGAGCCGAGGGCCACGATGCCACGCGCCCCGTGGTCCACGAGCCACGACACGTGGCGTGCGAGGAAGTCATGGTCCACGGTGAGGTCATCGCGGAACGGTGTCGTGATCGCGGGGAACACGCCCCGCCAGTCGTGCTGCTGCATGCCGAAGGGTCCTTACGGGTTGAGTTGGACGGTCTTGATTTCGGTGTAGAACTCGCGCGCGGCGGGGCCCTGTTCACGCGTCCCCGAGCTGGAGCCCTTCATGCCGCCGAAGGGCGCATGCGGATCCACCCCGGTCGTGTCCCCGTTCACGCGCACGAGGCCGACGTCGATGCGCCGCACATAGTCAAGCGCGGCGCGCAGGTCCTGCGTGTACAGCGAAGCGCTCAGCCCGTACACGGAATCGTTCGCGAGCGTGAGGGCGTGGTCGAGGTCATCGGCCGTGATCGTCGCGATGACGGGCCCGAAGAGCTCCACCTGCGCCAGGTCCGCGCGGCTCTCCACGCCGCGCGCGATGGTCGGCGCGACGAAGAACCCGTGCGCGAACTCTTCGGTCGCCGGGATGGTGGTCGGCACCACCTGGTCGGCGCCGGACTCGTCGAGCTTCTGCGCGATGAACCGTTTCGCCTGCTCGCTGATCACGGGCCCGACTGCGGCCCGGGGATCGGTCACCGGCCCGAGCGGGAGCGCCGCCACCTGCGCGCGCAGCCGATCGAGGAATGCGCCCTCGACGCCGCGCGCCACGATGACGCGGCTGGTGGCGGTGCACTTCTGCCCTGCGTAGCGCATGGCGCCCGCGGCCACCAGCGAGGCCGCGCGGTCCAGGTCGGCATCCGCAAGCACGATGCCCACGTTCTTGCCGCCCATCTCCGTCTGGTACCGGATGTTCCGTGCCGCGCACGCGGCGGCGACCGTCGCCCCGACGCGCGCTGACCCGGTGAAGCTGACCGCGCGGATGGCGCCGGCATTGAGAAGCTCCGGCCCGATGCGCGCGCCGTTGCCGAGCACGACGTTGAACACGCCGGCCGGCAGCCCGGCCGCGTGCGCGGACTCGGCGAGGAGCGTCGCGACGTGCGACGCGGCTTCGGCCGGCTTTAGTACCACAGTGTTACCAAATGCCAGTGCCGGCGCGGCCTTCCAGAGCGGGATCGCCGCCGGGAAGTTCCACGGCGTGATGAGCGCGACCACGCCCAGCGGCTCGCGAAGCGAGAATTGCAGCGCGTTGGCCACCTGCGCCGGGATCACGTCGCCTGCCGGGCGCACTGCCTCGCCGGCGTAGTAGCGCAGGATCGCGACGCATCGCGCCGCCTCGCCGCGCGCT
>DASZRI010000429.1:0-4809 GCA_035549215.1 Gemmatimonadaceae bacterium
TCGGGCGCGAGCAGGTCGAGCAACGCGCCGCGCACGTGCTCCGCCGTGGGTCGCACGCGAAAGTCGTTGGGCGATGTCAGCGCGCGTCCCGCGAAGCGTCCGGCGATGATCCTCATGCGCGCTGGAGCACCTGCGCGGGCGTCAGGCCCTGCGCGCGCAACTGGCGAATCGAGAGTGCCGGGTGCCGCTTGGCCAGCCGGCGCCCGGCGGCATCGCGGACGAGCGGCAGGTGGCACCACGCGGGCGGCGTGGCGCCGAGCGCGCGGTAGATGAGGAGCTGGCGCGCGGTGGAGCGCAGCAGGTCCTCGCCTCGCACGACCTCGGTGATGCCCATGGCGATGTCGTCGGCGACGACGGCGAGCTCATACGCCGGTACGTCGTCCTTGCGCCAGACAATGAAGTCGCCGAAGTCCGTGCCTGCGATAAAGGCCTGCGGGCCGTGCCGCGCATCGGTGAAGGAGACGGCCTCGCCGTCCGGCACGCGAAAGCGCCAGACGACGCCGGCCGGTGACGCCGCGTCCCGGCCCGTGCCGGGCGCCGGGCGCAGGTCCGGCGGGAAGATCGGCTCCCGCTCCTCGTCCTCTTCGTGCGGCGCGTGCGCGGCGTCGCGGAGCTCGCGGCGCGACACCTGGCTCGGGTACACCAGGCCCGCGTCGCGCAGCGCGCGCCACACGTCCTCGTACACCGTCCGACGTCGCGACTGGTACACCGGGCCCTCGGTCCAGTGGATGCCGAGCCATGCGAGGTCCTCGATCGCCCGCTCGGTGTATTCCGTGCGGCAGCGCAGCGGATCCAGGTCCTCGATGCGCAGGATGAGCTCGCCCCCGGTGTCGCGGGCGCGCTCCCACGCCGAGAAGAAGGTGCGTGCATGGCCCACGTGCAGGTCGCCGGTGGGCGTCGGCGCAATGCGGCCGCGGTAGGTCACGACGATCCGGTGCCGGGTCCGGCCTCGCCGCGCTCCAACTGCCTGGCGACGATGTACGTGACCGTGTCCCAGGCGTTGTGGATCGCGATGAGCAGCAGCGTGAGCGCTGCGGCGGCCACGGTGAACCCGCTGCCCTGCAGGTGCGCGTCGAGCCCGATGGCGGCGAGGAGGAGCGCGACGTAGGCGCCCGCGGGCAGGACCACGTGCCAGATCCAGTCCTCGAGGACCGGCGTGTAGCCCGAGTTGCGGCGGGCGTGATGCACGACCGTGGCCGAGATGGCCGTGCCGGCGATCGCGCACGCCGCGAGCGCAATGCGGGCGCCCCAGAGCGCCGGCCACGGCGCAGTCATCGTGGCGGAAATGACGAGCGCGCCGCCCAGGTGCACGACCGTCGGGGTCCCGAACGCGCGGATGCCGGCAAGGCTGCTTGGCACCCGTGTCTGCGCGATGAGCGCGATGACGACGAACTGGAGCCCGATGAGCGCCGCGGCCGACGAGCCGAGGATGACGTAGTAATTCACCCATCCAGCCAGCATGGGGCCCGGGAGTCCGGTCATCGAAGGGGTGGTGGAGGTGCGGCGCCACGAGCGGGGGCGCGCGGCGCGCGCACTTGATTGGACCGGGTGAGGTTGTTTGACTGAGGAATGGCTGTCAAGGCGATCGCCGAAGGTTCGCGCGATCGAGGAGGCAGCGGGCACCACGACGTCCACCTGCACCCGGTGATCTGCACATGCTGACAACCCGCGCGCTCGGTTCGCAGGGCCTCATCGTTCCCGCCATCGGCCTGGGGATCATGAGCATGAGCCACGCCTACGGCAGCCCCGAAGAGCGCGACGAGCAGGAGTCCATCGCGACAATCCACCGGGCCATCGAGCTCGGCTGCACATTCTTCGACACCGCCGAGGCGTACGGGCCGTTCCGCAATGAGGAGCTGCTCGCGCGGGCGTTGAAGGCGCTCGGCCCTGGTGCGCGCGACCGCGTGGTGATCGCGACGAAGTTCGGCTTCACGTTCGACGCGAACGGCGTCATCCACGGGACCGACAGCCGGCCGTCGCACATCCGCGAGGCCGTGGAGGGATCGCTGCGCCGCCTGCAGACGGACCGCATCGACCTGCTCTACCAGCACCGCGTGGACCCGAACGTCCCGATCGAGGACGTGGTGGGCACGATGGCAGACCTCGTGAGAGAGGGGAAAGCGCGCTTCCTCGGCCTGTCCGAGGCGGGCGAAGCGACGATCCGTCGCGCGCACGCCGTGCATCCGATCACGGCGCTGCAGAGCGAGTATTCGCTGTGGGAGCGCAACCTGGAGCCGAACATCATCCCGGTGCTGCGGGAGCTCGGCATCGGCCTCGTGCCGTTCGCCCCGCTGGGGCGCGGGTTCCTCACCGGGCAGGTGAAGCGCGCGGAGGAATATCCGGAAGGCGATTTCCGCCGCGGCGATCCGCGCTACCAGGGCGAGAACTTCGACGCGAACATGCGCGCCGCGTCCGCCGTGCATGCGCTGGCCGCGCAGAAGGGCGTGAAGGCGGGACAGGTGGCGCTCGCGTGGCTGCTGCACCGGGGCCCGGACATCGTGCCGATCCCGGGCACAAGACGGCGCGCCTACCTGGAGGAGAACATCGCCGCGGCCGATATCCGACTCGCGCCCGGGGAGATGGCGGCGCTCGATGCCGCGCTCTCGCCGGAGAAGGTGTCGGGGCCGCGATACAATCCGCGCCAGATGGCAATGGTGGATCGCTAAGGCGATATTAAGGCGGACACCGCCCCCTCCGCACCACCGCGATGCCGCCATCCGGCCAGGACGCCGTCGAGCGTCCATCCTCGACGTCCTCGAAGCTTCCCGACGCGTTGCGCGACGAGCTCGCCGATCGCTATCGGGTGGAGCGCGCGCTCGGTGCGGGCGGCATGGCGACGGTGTACCTGGCGCATGACCTGCGCCACGACCGCCTGGTGGCGCTCAAGGTGCTGCACGCCCACCTGGACCCGATGGAAGGCCCGGCGCGCTTCGCGCGGGAGATCGGCGTGCTCGCGCGCCTGGTGCATCCGCACATCGTCCCGCTGTTCGACTCGGGCGTGTCCGCGGGGTTGCCGTGGTTCACGATGCCGTTCATCAAGGGCGAGTCGCTGCGCGACCGGCTCCGCCGCGAGGAACGGCTGCCGGTGGCCGACGTCGTGCGCATCGTGCAGCAGGTCGGCGAGGCACTGGACCATGCGGCGGAGCAGGGAATCGTCCATCGTGACGTGAAGCCCGAGAACATCCTGCTGGGCGCGCATCCGCTGGTGAGCGACTTCGGCATCGCACGCGCGGTGGCGCGGGCTGGTGAGGGCACGTCCACGCTCACCGCCATCGGCACGGCGGTCGGGACGCTGGACTATGCGGCGCCGGAGCAGCTGTTCGGCGATGCGGTGGACGGGCGCGCGGATGTGTACGCGCTGGCGTGCACGGCGTGGGAACTGCTCACGGGGCAGCCGCCGTTCCGCACGGAAACCGTGCAGCAATCGGTGGCGATGCGGCTCATGGGACCGCCGGCGTCGTTCGACCCGCCGCGGCCGGATGCGGCCGGGCTGCTGACGGCGTTGCAGGCGGCGCTGGCATCGGACCCGCAGGAACGCACCGCCACGTGCAGTGCGCTGGCGGCCGCGCTCGCGGACGGCGCACGCGAAGTGCGCCGCGATGCGGTGACTCACCCGCTGGTCGTGCCGTCGCAGGCGACCGTGCCGACGCTCGCCGTGCTGCCGCTCGCGGTGCGCGAGGGCGACCCGGATGACGAAGCACTCGGCGAGGGGATCGCCGAGGAACTGCTGCTGGCGCTGGGGACCGTGCCGGGACTGCGCGTGGCGTCACGCGCGGCGTCGTTTGCGTTCCGTGGTGCCGCGCCCGACCTGCACGCCGTCGCCGAGCGACTGCACGTGGAGGCCGCGGTGTGCGGGACGCTGCGCCGCGCCGGGGATCGCATCCGCGTGACGGTCGAGCTGCTGGACCTGCGGACGGGGCACCAGCGCTGGGCGGCACGCTACGACCGTGAGCTGCGCGACGTGTTCGCGATGCAGGAGGAGATCGCGCGCGCGGTGGCGCACGAGCTGCAGGGCCGGCTGGTGAGTGCGCCGCGGCTGGCCATCCAGGCGCGCCACAGCGCGGATCCGCAGGCGTATGCCGACTACCTGCGCGGGCGCTACTTCTGGAACCGGCGCCCGCGCGAGACGCCCAAGGGCCTCGCGTGCTTCGAGCGGGCGACGGAACGCGATCCGGGCTACGCGCTGGCGTGGGCCGGCATCGCCGACTGCTGGGCGACACTGGGGTCGTGGGAGGCCGGCGCGGTGGAGCCCGCGGAGGCGTTCCGTCGCGCGCGGGACGCCGCGCGGCGCGCCATCTCGCTCGATCCCACGCTCGCCGAACCGTACGCGGCGCTGGGCTACACCGAGTACCACTCGGGAGGGGACAGCGGAACGGCGAGCGAGGACATGGATCGCGCGATTGCGCTCGATCCGTCGTATGCGCACGCACACCACTGGCACTCGCACCTGCTGCTGCCGCTGGGCCACGTGGACGCATCACTGGAGGCCAGCCTGCGGGCGCTGCGGCTGGAGCCGCTGGACACGGTGATCAACGTGCACCTGGCCTGGCACCACCATTTTGCGGGACAGTACCCGGCGGCGGTGGAGCAGTCGGAGCGCACGCTATCGCTCGACGCCGACGACTTCTGGGCCTACTTCTTCAAGGGCCTGTCGCTCGAGCAGCTTGGCGACGCCGGATCCGCGCTGCGCTGCTTCGATGAAGCCACACGTCGCGCCAACGGGCACACGGTGATGCGCTCGGCCGCAGCGCATGCGCTGGCCGCGAGCGGTGACCACCGGCGTGCACGCGAGATCCTCCTGGAGCTGGA
>DASZRI010000430.1:0-3922 GCA_035549215.1 Gemmatimonadaceae bacterium
GCGTGGGGGCGGCGCCGTAGCGCCGCCACCAGCGCACGTTCAGCAGCCCGGCGCCTTCACGCCGGAAGCCGGCGCGAGCGGCTTGAGGCCGTTCTTCGAGAGCACCGCGTTCAGCGCCGGAAGGTCCCTGGCATTCAGCGCCTTCCAGTTCGCGGCGGCGGTTTCCAGCTCGTGGCACGCCGAGGCGAAGCCCTTCAGCATCGCCGCCGTGGGCGCCAGGTCGCCGTTCTCCTGCGTGGTGAGCTGCGACGACATGGAGCCGTTCATCGCGAGGAAGTTCGGCGGCGGCGCCGCGCCCCCACGCCGGCCGAAGAACCGCCCGCCGCCGCGGGAGCCGCCCACGGAGTCGAGCTTGGCGCGGAACCCGGCGATGGCCTTCCCCAGCTCGGACGTCGAGTCCGCGGGCGCCTCTGCCTTGAGCGCCTCGCGCATCGCGTCCACCTGGTGGTAGCCATCCCACGACGCCTGGATGCCGTCCATGATCTTCACGAGCAGCGCGTGCTGCGCGCGGACGTCCGCCAGCGTCGCCGGCGAGCGCGGGTCGTTCACCACGGTGAACGACTGCGTGTAGCTCTTGCCGTCCACCGTCAGCTTCGCCGTGTAGGTGCCCGGCGGCGCGAGCGGCCCTTCCGGCGACGGGGGAGTGAGCCCGGGGTTCGCGTTGATCTCGAACGAGTGGCTGAACACGTTCGGCGCGTCGTAGCGAATGTCCCAGTTCACGCGGTTGAGCCCGATGTTCGTGGGCAGGCCGCGCGGCGTGGCAAGCCAGAAGCTCGGCTCGGGCGGATGTGCGGCCTCCTCCACCGGCGCCACGGGCGCGCTCGACATGTGGCGCACCACCTTGCCCGATGCGTCGAGGATGTCGAGCGTGATGTCGCCCTGCGGCTGCGACGACAGCGTGTAGTAGATCATCGCGCCGTCCGGCGCATTGAGCGCGTGCGGAATCTCCGGCGGGAACGGCGTGTCGGCGTTCACGTTCCGGCGCACGCGCACGGCCTCATCGGGCTTGAACAGGTGCACGCCCTCGTCGGCCACCGCCGGCGTCACCTGCCGCAGCACGGCGTAGTCGTCCAGCACCCAGATGCCGCGGCCGTACGTGCCGACCACGAGGTCGTTCCCCTTGATCGTCATGTCGCGGAACGACGTCGTGGGCAGGTTGAGCTGCAGCGACTGCCAGTTGTCCCCGTCGTCGAACGAGACGTACACGCCGCTCTCCGTGCCGGCGAACAGCAGCCCCGCCTTCTTCGTATCGGAGCGGACCACGCGCGCAAAGCTGCCGCCCGGCTGCCCGACCGGCAGGCCGTTGGTGATGCGCGTCCACGTCTTGCCGTAGTCGTGCGTGCGGTAGAAGTACGGCGTGTAGTCGCCCACGCCGTGCAGGTCCACCGCCGCGTACGCCGTGGCGGGATCGGTGTGCGACGCCTCGATCGTCGAGATGAGCGCGTGCGCCGAGTCGGGCAGGCCCGGGATGGACGCATCGCTCCACGTCTTCCCCTCGTCCTTCGTGACCTTGATCAGCCCGTTGCTCGTGCCCACCCAGATCGTGCCGCGCGCGGCGGACGACGGCGAGATGGACTCGATGGCACCGAGCGGCGCGCCACCGCGGCCGCCGGGCGCCGGGGCCGCGTTCTCCGCCGGCGGCGTCACGCCCTTCGGGTAGCTCAGGTCAGGGCTCAGCTTCTTCCAGTGCGCGCCGCCGTCGGTCGTCGCCATGAGGTACTGGAAGCCGGCGAGCAGCTCGTGCTGGTTCCAGGGCGTGAAGGTGATCGGCTGCGAGAACGACGTGCGCAGGTGCAGCGAGGGATCGGTGGCCGGGCTCACGTTGATCCACTGCTCGCTGGGGTACGTGAGCTTCACGATCCCGGAGCCGCTGGCGTAGACGATGTTCGTGTTGAGCGGGTCCGTGATGATCGTGCCCCACTCCCACCCGCCGACCGGGTTCCAGTCGAGCGGCGTGATCTCGCCGAAGTTGCCGCGCACGCGCTGCCGGATGGCGCCCGCGTCCTGCTGCGTCGCGTACACCCAGTACGGGTACGAATTGTCCGTGGAGATGTGGTACACCTGCTCGGTGGACTGGTTGTACCACGAGCTCCACGTCTGCCCGCCGTCGAGCGTCACCGTGGCGCCCTGGTCCAGGCCGAGCAGGATGCGCTTGCCGTTCGTCGGGTCGATCCACATCTGCTGCGGATCGTCGCCGCCCGGCGCGCCCTTGAAGCCGGTGAACGTGTTGCCGCCGTCGTGCGACACGTAGCTCGACGTGTTGATCGTGTACATGAGGTCGGGATCCTGCGGGTCGACGTACACGCCGCAGTTGTAGCCGCCCTGGCCGTTGTGGATGCGCGAGTCGGACGCGTCCATCTGGCGCCAGGTCGTGCCGCCGTCATCGGAGCGGTACAGGCCGGCGTTGTCGATGAGGAACATCCGCTGGCCGTTGGTGTGGTTGGCGATCGCGACCGACGTGCGGCCCGAGAGCCTGGGCAGCCCGCCGCCCGTGATCTCGGTCCACGTCACGCCGTCGTCGGTGGACTTGAAGAGGTGCGTGCCGTTGGGGCCGCCGAACGCGCCGCGGTCGGTGGAGCCGGGCGCCACGTAGTGCGCGTCGGTCGTCGCGAGCAGGATGTGCGGCGTGTCAGGCGCGTAGGCAAGCTTCACCGCGCCGGTCTGGTCATCCACGTAGAGCGTCTTCGTCCAGCTCCTGCCGCCGTCCGTCGAGCGGAAGACGCCACGCATGTCGCTCTTCTGGTGGATGTTGCCCTGCGCCGCCACCAGCACGATGTCGGGATTCGACGGGTCCACGACGATGGACGGGATCTGCTTGGTCGCGTCGAGCCCGAGGTGCTGCCAGGTCTTGCCGGCGTCGGTGGACTTGTAGACACCGTTGCCCTCGTTGATCGCGCCACCGGTGATGATGTCGCCGGTGCCGACGTAGATCACGTTCGGGTCGGACGGCGCCACGGCGACGGCGCCGATGGAGGAGACGTCCTTGATGGCGTCGAAGATCGGGTACCAGGTCTCGCCGGCGCTGGTGGTCTTCCAGACGCCACCCGCCGGCGTGCCGACGTAGAAGACGCCCGGCTGGCCGACGGCGCCGGACACCGCCGCGATGCGGCCGCCGCGGAAGGGGCCGATGTTGCGCCAGACGAGTCCGGCGAGGAGGTCAGGTTTCACCGGGGAGGCGGCGCCGAGCAGGAGCGCGGCCGCGCCAAGGAGCGACGCGCCCGCGAGCGAGCGCCGCGTGAGGACACGGGTCAACATGAGGGTCGGGTTCAGGTGAGCACTGCGAATACGCAAACGTTATGACGCGGCGCGGGAGGGCAACAGGGGAGCCGCCGCAGTGGCAGGCGTAAGGATTCCGTCAAGCCGCGGCGCGGACGCGTTGCGGCCGCCTTGCGGGACCGCGGTCCAATTTGTATACAATATCGCATCCACCCTGCCCCGGGCCCACGCCATGCCTGCCCTCGCCCTGCGCCACGCCGCGCGCCGCCTCCGCCGCGCACCCGCCTTCACCCTCGCCGCCACGCTGACGCTCGCCCTCGGCATCGGCGCGGTCAGCGCCGCGTTCGCCCTGGTCAACGGCGTGCTGCTCGAGCCGCTCCCGTTCGCGCACGCCGACCGCCTGGTGGACCTGTCGCACACCCTGCAGGTGGCCGGCCTCCTGCACGTGGACCAGTCCGACGCCACGTACCTGCTGTATCGCGACGCGAGCCGTTCCTTCAGCGGCGTCGCGGCGTACCGCTCCACGTCGGCCAACTTCAGCGCGACCGCCGCCGGCGCAGGCGCCGCGCCGCCGGAACGCGTGGCCGCCGCGATCGCGACCCCGAGCCTGTTCCGCGTGCTCGGCGTTGGCGCGCAGCGCGGCCCCGGAATGACGGACGCCGACGCGCAGCCCGGCGCAGCGCCGGTCGTCGTCCTCTCGCACGCC
>DASZRI010000431.1:0-2370 GCA_035549215.1 Gemmatimonadaceae bacterium
CGAAACCGCGCAGGGCCGAAACCGCGATCAACGGCGCAACACCGAAACCGCGCAGGGCCGAAACAGCGATCAACGTCGCACGGCCGAAACGGCGGCCCCCTTGATCGAGGCGACCGTGCGGCGGGCTGGTCTCGTCGGCCAGGTTCGGGTGCGGCTGCGCAGTGACTTTCCCGTCGCCGCCGGGCTCGGCGGGTCCTCGGCCGCCAGCGCTGCCATCCTCGGCGCCCTGGACTCATTTCGCGGCATCCCGATTGACCGCAGGGCCATCGCCGAGCGCGGGCGCGAGATCGAAGTCGAGGACCTGGGGGTCGCCGGCGGGCGGCAGGACCACTACGCCGCGACCCACGGCGGCGCCCTCGGGCTCACGTTCGGCGATCCGGCGGGTGTCGGCGTGGAACGCATCCCGCTGTCGACGCAGCTCCGCGACGCGCTCGAGCGGCGGTGCATTCTCGCCTACACGGGCGAGTCGCGCATCTCCGGCGACACCATCACCGCGGTCATGCAAGGCTACCGCGACGGGGAGAAGCGTGTAACCTTCGCCCTTGGCCGCATGCGCGAACTGGCGCAGGAGATGGCGGCGGCGCTGCGGCAGTCCGACGTCGACGCGCTGGGGGAACTGGTCGGCGAGCACTGGACGCACCAGCGTGCGCTGCACCCGACGATCCCGACGCCGCGCATCGACGCGTGCGTGGAGCGTGCGGCGAGGGCCGGCGCGCTCGGCGCCAAGGCGACGGGCGCATCGGGCGGTGGATGCGTGCTCGCCATTGCGGGCGCGGGGCGCGAGGAGTCCGTGCGCGCGGCGCTCGCCCCGCTGGGCACGCTGGTGACGTTCACGGTGGATGAGGATGGGCTGACGGAATGCGCGTGGAGCGAGGAGATGCCATAGGGCTGGCGCGGGCGCTGGTGCGCGAGGATTCGCGCAACCCATCGCTCGTCCCCGGCGCGCCCGGGGAAGCCCGCGTCGCCAGCGTGCTGCGCGACGTGCTCGACGCGTGGGGATTCCGCGTCGAGCTGCACGAGGCGGCGCCCGGGCGCCCGAATGTCGTGGCGCGCATCGGCACGCCCGGCGAGCGCACGCTCATGTTCAACGGCCACCTGGACGTCGTGGGCGTGGAGGGCATGACGCACGCGCCGTTCGACGCCGTTGATCGCGACGGACGGCTGTACGGCCGCGGCGCCGCCGACATGAAGGGCGGCATTGCCGCGATGTGCGCCGCCGCGGCGCTGGCCGCGGACGGCCTCACGCACGGCGAGGTGATCGTCGCCGCCGTGGTCGACGAGGAGTTCGCGAGCCTGGGCACGCGCGCGCTCGTCGAGCGCGGCGTCCGCGCCGATGCGGCCATCGTCACCGAGCCCACGGGGCTGGCCATCATGCCGGCGCACAAGGGATTCGCGTGGATCGAACTCGAGTTCCACGGCCGCGCGGCGCACGGCAGCCGCTGGGAGCTCGGCGTGGACGCGATCCGCCACGCGGGGCTCGTGCTGGCCGAGCTCGACGTCCTCGATCGCGGCCCGCTCGCGCAGCGTGCACATCCCCTGCTCGGGCGTCCCTCGCTGCACGCCTCGCTCATCTCCGGCGGGTCGGGCAAGTCCACGTACCCCGACCACTGCGCGCTCACGGTGGAGCGGCGCACGATCCCGGGCGAGACCGAGGCGGATGTGCTGGCCGAGGTCGAGCAGGCGTGCGCGCGAGTGCGGAGCCGGCATCCTGACCTGCGCGTGGACGTGCGCGTCTCCGTGGCGCAGAACCCCAGCGACGTGTCGCCGCAGGCGCCGATCGTCCGTGCGCTGCGCGACGCGCTGGACCAGCAGGCGATGCCGGTGCGCGTGGAAGGGATGACCGCGTGGACGGACTGCGCCGTGCTGAATGACGCCGGGATTCCCGCGGTGTGCTTCGGCCCGGGCGACATCGCGGTGGCGCACGCCGCCGAGGAGTACATCACGCTCGAGGAGATCCCGCACGCGGCCGCGGTGCTCGAGCGGGTGGCCCGGCACTGGTGCGGAGGGGGAGGCGCGGCATGGCGCACCTGACGCCATCGCAGTACGATGCCCTGGAGCGGGCCATCGTGAACTCGACGCGCATCGTGGTGTACCGCCGGGGCACGGAGTACGTGATCGTGCCGGACCGGCTGCGCATGGAGGGGCGCCGCGAGGCGATCGAGGCGCGCAATCCCACCACGGGGGACCGCCTGACCCTGTACCTGGATGAGCTCGACGCGATCGAGGTGACGCGGTGACCGACCTGCTGCCACTCGTGGCCATCTACGCGGACGAGTCGTGCCTGGGCAACGGACGTGAGGGCGACAATCCTGGCGCTGCCGCCGGCGTGATCGAGTACCGCAGCCCGCACACGGGCCGGCTCACGCGCTG
>DASZRI010000432.1:0-12164 GCA_035549215.1 Gemmatimonadaceae bacterium
GGTCGCGATCGTCCGGGTGCACCACGGACAGCCAGCGATCCGGCCGTTGCAGCCACTCGTCGCGGCTGTAGCCGAGCATCGAGACCCCCTCGCTCACGTACGTCGGGCGATAGGGTGGCTCGGGCTCCACGCTGTACACGACCAGCGGCAGCCGTTCGACCAGCCGGACCAGGTCCTGCGGTGGCCCGCTGGCGGGGGTGAGCTCGGGGGAATCCGGCATTCGGTGGTGGCACGCCCGGCTGGCGGGCGTCAGTCAGAGCATAACGCCGGCCGGCCGCCGCGGCAAATCGGCGCGGGTCAGCCGACGGCCTCCAGGAATTCCCGCGGACGATCCACGGTGAGGCCGACGCTGCGCACCTCGCGCGCGCGTCCCCAGGCGCCGCGCGCCACCAGCGGGCGTGCGAGCCCGATCGTCACCGTGGGCTGGCCCCGCCCGAGGATCTGCACGTGGCCCTCCGCGCCCCGTTGCGGACCGGTGCGCACGGCGGCCTGCGCGCTGGCGATCGCGTCGCGCGGGATCTCAACCAGCCAGCCGAGCCCGCCGCGCGCCACGACGCGGTCGGGAAACACGAGTATCGGACGCAGCGCCACGGCGCGCGCGAAACCGATGATCCAGGCGACACTCACCGCGCTCAGCGCCGTGAGCGACCATGCCGCGGCGGGGCTGAACGTGTGCACGACCAGGTGCACCGCGAACAGCTCGACGACGGCGATGCCCGCGACCGCACCCAGCAGCGGGACGATGGCGCTGCGACGGTGGCAGGTGAACGGCGTCGCGCCGGGCGGGACGTGCGGCTGGTCGCGCCACGAGAACAGCGCGTAGTAGAGGATGCTCACCTCCGTCGCGATGGCCGCGCCGACGGCGGGATACGCGAACGCGCCCGCCAGCGACGTCGCGATGCGGTCGGGCACGTCCACGTCGCGGTCCGCGCTGGCGGCGCGGGCGCCGCGCCGGATGGCCGCGATGGCCATTCCCACCACCATCAGCTCGAACGGCGCCGTGAACGCCCGCGCATACCGCAGCACCGCGCGCTGTTCCGGGCGCAGGATCGGGCGGGCAGCGATGAGGCCGAGCACCACGACCGCGAGCACGCGCCCAACGCTTGCCCGCGACGGCCGCACCACGAGCCACCAGTAGAGCAACGGGACGAAGGCGCCAAGGTCGAGGGCCACCGCAACCGGCACCGCCGACGGATGGACCAGGGCGCGCGGCGAGCGGGCGATCCACGCCTCCAGCGCGCAGATCGCGAATGCCAGCAGGGCGAAGCGCGGAACGGACAGCGGGCGCTGGCGTGCGGCGAGGGCGTCGGTCACAGCGGCTCCCCGTGTTCGGGTGGCGTGACCGAAAGTTAAACCGTCCGGTAGCTGCCGTCAGTGTTGCTCCTTTCGCGCCAGCGCCCCGGGGGTATGTTTGGCACGTCCTTCACCCCCTCGCACCCATGCTGCGCACACGACCTCACGCCTTCGTGCCCCTCTCCGCCCTCGCGCTCGCGGGGCTCCTCCTGTTTCCCGATCACCCGGCGCATGCCCAGCAGCGGCGCGCCGCGCGCGACACGACGCAGCGCGCGGCAGCCGGCGCGCGGCCCGGCGGCGACTCCGCGAACGCGGGGCCGTCGCTGGCGGGCCTCAAGCTGCGCTCCATCGGTCCGGCGATGATCTCGGGCCGCATCAGCGACCTCGCCGTGCACCCCAGGGACAAGGCCACGTGGTACGTGGCGGCGGCCTCCGGCGGCCTGTGGAAGACGACGAACGCCGGCACGACGTGGATGCCGATCTTCGACGGCCAGGGATCGTATTCCATCGGCACGGTCGTGCTCGACCCGAACAACCCGAACGTTGTCTGGGTCGGCACCGGTGAGAACAACGCGCAGCGATCCGTGTCCTACGGCGACGGCGTGTACAAGTCGATTGATGGCGGCCGCACCTGGCAGAACATGGGGCTCAAGGAGTCCGAGCATATCGGCAAGATCATCGTCGACCCGCGCAACTCCGACGTGGTGTACGTGGCAGCGCAGGGCCCGCTGTTCAGCGGCGGCGGCGATCGCGGGCTGTTCAAGACGACCGATGGCGGCAAGACCTGGAAGAAGATCCTGAGCGGCCCGACGTGGGCCGGCGTCTCCGACGTCGTGATGGACCCGCGCCACCCGGACGTGCTGCTCGCGTCCACCTGGCAGCGCTATCGCCGGCAGTGGGGCTACATCGCCGGCGGGCCGGAATCCGGCCTCTGGCGCTCCACCGACGGCGGCGCCACGTGGACCAAGTCGCAGTCCGGGCTGCCCACGGGAGAACTGGGCCGCATCGGGCTCGCCATCTCGCCGGTGGACCCCGATGTCGTGTACGCGATCGTCGAGGCCGCGCAGAACAGGGGCGGCTTCTATCGCTCGCGCGACAACGGCGTGAGCTGGGAGCGGATGAGCGACTACAACGCCATCGGCCTCTACTACGACAAGATCTTCGCGGACCCGACGGACGTCGACCGCGTCTACGCGGTGGACGTGCAGACGCGGGTCACCGACGACGCCGGGCGCACCTTCCGCATGGTGGGCGAGAAGAACAAGCACGTGGACAACCACGTGGTGTGGATCGATCCATCGAACCCTGACCACCTGCTCATCGGCTGCGACGGCGGGCTGTACGAGAGCTTCGACCGCGGGCAGGACTACAAGTTCTTCAGCAACCTGCCGCTGGCGCAGTTCTACCGCGTGGACGCCGACAACTCCCTTCCCTTCTACAAGGTGTACGGCGGCACGCAGGACAACTCGTCCGTCGGCGGCCCGTCGCGCACGCGCAACTCGTACGGCATCGTGAATTCGGACTGGTTCTTCACGGCGGGCGGCGACGGATTCCAGTCGCGCGTGGACCCGACCGACCCGAACACGGTGTACGCTGAATCGCAGAACGGGGTCATGTCGCGCTTCAACCTGAAGACCGGCGAGGAAGTGAGCATCGTCCCGCAGCCGGAGCCCGGGCAGCCGGGGCTGCGCTGGTTCTGGGACTCGCCGCTCATCATCAGCCCGTTCAGCCACACGAGGCTCTACTTCGGCTCGAACATCCTGTGGCGGAGCGACGACCGCGGCAATTCGTGGAAGGCCGTGAGCCCTGACCTCTCGCGCCAGGTCGACCGCAACAAGCTCAAGATGATGGGACGCGTCTGGGGCGTGGACGCCGTCGCCAAGAACACCTCGACGTCGTTCTACGGCAGCATCGTCACGATCGCCGAGTCACCGCTCAAGGAAGGAATGCTGTTCGTGGGCACCGATGACGGGCTCATCCACGTCAGCGAGGACAACGGCGGCACGTGGCGGCGGATCGACCACGTGCCCGGCGTGCCCGACACCACGTTCGTCGCGCGGCTCACGCCGTCGGCGTTCGACGCCAACACGATCTACGCGGCATTCGACAACCACAAGGCCGGCGACTACAAGCCGTACCTGATGAAGAGCACCGACCTCGGCCGCACGTGGACGTCCATCGCGTCCAACCTGCCGGAGCGCGGCACGGTGTACACCATCATCGAGGATACCAAGGACGCCAACCTGCTCTTCGCTGGCACGGAGTTCGGCCTCTGGTACAGCGCGAATGGCGGCAAGCACTGGACGCAGCTCCGCGCGGGCCTGCCCACCATCCAGGTGCATGACCTCGAGATCCAGAAGCGCGAGGACGACCTCCTGATCGCGACCTTCGGCCGCGGCTACTACATCCTGGACGACCTCGGCGCCCTGCGCGCCCTGACGCCGCAGGTCGTCGCGTCCGACGCGACGCTGTTCCCGGTGAAGCGCACGCCGATGTACATGCAGGGCGAGCCGCTCGGCAGCTCGCACGGCGGGCTCTTCTTCTCGGCGCCCAACCCGCCCTTCGGCGCGACGTTCACGTACTACCTGAAGACGGCGCTCCGCACGCGGCGCGAGGCGCGCCAGGCGTCGGAGCGCGCCGCGGACCGCAAGGGCGAGGACGTGTTCTACCCGTCGTGGGAGTCGCTCAAGGCCGAGGATCGCGAGACGGCGCCGCAGCTCGTGTTCACGGTCACCGACGCCGAGGGACGCGTCGTCCGCCGGCTCACGGCCCCTGCCACGGCGGGCGTCAACCGGATCACGTGGGACCTGCGCTATCCGCCGTCCACGCCGGTGACCACCGAGCCCACGGGTGGCCGCGGGGGTGGCGGCGGATTCTTCGGTCGCGGCGGTGCCGGCCCGTACGTCGTGCCGGGCACGTACAAGGTGGCGATGTCCAAGCTCGTGGACGGCGTCGAGACGCCGCTCGCCCAGGCGCAGTCGTTCGAGGTGTACCTGCTCGACGGCGACGCCACGCCGCGCACGCCCGCCGTACTCGCGTTCCAGCAGCAGTCGGCGCAGTTGCAGCGCGCCGTGCTGGGCGTGAATGCCGCCGTGGGCGAGGCGTTGAACCGGGTGCGTGCGCTGCAGCGCGCACTGGACGAGACACCCGCCGCCGGCGCCCCGCTGCGCACGCAGGCGCGTGACCTCGAGACGAAGCTGCTGGACCTGCAGGAGTCGCTCAGCGGCGACCCGACGATGTCGCGCCGCAGCGAGAGCACGCCGCCGTCCCTGCTGCAGCGGCTGGGCGAGGTCACCGGCGGGACGTGGAGCTCCTCGCTCGAGGGCGCCACGGCGACGCAGACGCGCCAGTACGACATCGTCGCCGCGCAGTTCGGCACGGTGCTGGCCTCGGCGCGCACGCTGATCAACGGGGACCTCAAGCGGCTCGAGGACGCCGCCGAGGCCGCCGGCGCACCGTGGACGAGCGGCCGGATCCCGAACTGGGAGCCGACGTCGCACTAGCCGATCGACGCCGGACGCCGATCGCAACGCCCCCGCGCAGTCAGCGGGGGCGTTCGCGTTCTGCCGTCGTCTTGAGCTCGAAGACGGGGAGCTGCAGCCCCCACCAGATGGACGCGAAGCGCACGGCGATCACGACCCCGATGCCCAGCCCGCTCGCCAGCCCATGCGTGAGCCCGGCGCGCTCGGCCAGGAAGTACACGGCAATGCCGGCGATCGCGGCGCTGGCGTAGAGGTTGCCGCGGCGCAGCACGAGGGGGATTTCGGCGCTCAGCACATCGCGCACCGCACCACCCGCGGAGCCCGTGATGGTGCCGAGCAACACGCAGCTGATCGCGGGAAGCCCTGCGCGCTCCGCGATCTGCGCGCCGGCCATGCAGTAGGCGCCGAGGCCGATCGCGTCCGCCACGAGCATTGCGGCGGACGGCGGCGTGCGCCACCGCGCCACGGCCACGGTCATGAGCGCCGCCGCCGTGATCACGACCAGGTACGCCGGGTCTTCCAGCCAGAAGATTGGATGGCGGCCGAGCAGCACATCGCGGATCGTGCCGCCGCCGATGGCAGTCACGAGCGCGAGCACGACGACACCCAGCAGGTCCAGCTTCTTGCGACCTGCGGCCAGCGCGCCACTGACGGCAAACACGCCGACGCCCACGAAGTCGAAGGCGCGGAGCATCGCGGGCAGCAGGTCAGGGCGCGGCAGCAGTTGCGGCATCCGGCGCGTCAGGCGTGCGCGGGCAGCGCCACGCAGAGCAGCATGTCGGCTTCCGCGGGCGCATGGACGTCATGCGGCACCAGCGGATCCAGCACGACGAGCTGTCCCTGATCCAGGACGCGGTCGCCCTCGGGGGTGCGCACGTGCACCGAGCCGCGGATCGCGTGGATCGTGACGACGCCCGGCGCACTGTGCTGCGGCAGCCGGCCGCCGCGGTCGAAGGCGAAGATGACGAGCCGCACCGAGCCCCGATGATAGACGGTCTTCTGCCGGTGGCCGTCGCGCGCGTCGTGCTGCTCGCGTCGCAATGCGGCAAATTCAGCACCAAGGTCGAGCTGGTGCTCTGGGCCGGCAAAGCGCTCGGCCGGCGGTGGACGGAGGCGATCTTCGGACGCAGCCATGGGACACTCCCGCTTTGGGGCAATATCCCTACGCTATCGCCTTCCCTCGCGAAAGGGAACGCCGGCTAGAGCATGCGCTCCAGCACGCGATCCGCCTGCACGTCAGCGCCGAGGTGGAAGTCCTGCACCCCCACGTCGGCAAACCCGAACTTTTCGTAGAAGCGGATGGCGCGGGGGTTGCGCTCCCAGACGCCGAGCCAGAGCGAGCTCGCCCCGCGCGCGCATGCTTCGGCGACACAGGCATCCATGAGGCGCGCGGCGAGGCCGGTGCCGTGCCACGGACGATCCACGTAGAAGCGGCCGACTTCAAGCGGCGCAGGCCCGCGCACGCAGGCAGGCGTCGTGCCGTCCACGAGCTGCGCGAATCCGCGGAATGCGCCGTCGCCCTCAGCGACGAGGTACGTGCACCGTGCATCGCGGAGTTCCTGCTCGATGACCGGCACGGTGAAGTGGGCGGAGACATGCGCCTCCATGTCCGCGGCCGTGTTGTACGCGGCGTACGTGTCGCGGAACGTCCACTCCGCGAGCGCCGCCAGCGCCGCCGCATCGGCGGCACTGGCCCGGCGGATGCGAACGGCGGCATCCACCGGGTCGTTCGTGCCTTCCACGGTCACGCGCTCAACGCGATCCGTTGGCCGCCGCCGCGGCCGGCTTCAGCCAGCGATCGAGCCATTCCGTCATGGCACGCTGCACCAGGATGTAGCTCTGGTAGTTGTAGATCGCGCCGTGATGGCCGGGCGGGTAGATGCGCAGGTCCACGTCGTGGCCGGCGTTCGTCATCGCCGTGAGGAGCTGCATGGAGTTCTGCGGGTGCACGTTGTCATCCAGCAGCGAGTGGATGAGCATCAGGTGACCGGTGAGCTTCGCGGCGCCCTTGATCGCGGACCCCTGGTCGTACCCCGCCGCGTTGTCGGACGGCAGCGACATGTACCGCTCGGTGTAGATGCTGTCGTAGTACCGCCAGTCCGTCACCGGCGAGTTCGCGATGCCCACGGTGAAGATGTCCGGGTACTGCTCCATGGTGTACACCGTGGCATAGCCGCCATAGCTGGTGCCGATGATCGCGATGTGCCTGCTGTCCACGTACGGCAGCGTGCCCAGCCAGCGCGCGGCCTCGGCAAAGTCGTGGCTCTCCCACTTGCCGAGGTTCTTGTACACGACCTTCATGAAGGCGCTGCCATAGTTGTTCGAGCCGCGGTTGTTGAGTCCGATGACGATGTAGCCCTGCTGCGCCAGCCACTGGTCGTACGCACTGGCGCTGAAGCTGTCGTACACCTCCTGCGAGCCCGGGCCGCCGTAGATCGCGAAGATCACCGGGTACCGGCGCGCGGAATCGAAGTGCACCGGCCGGACCATCGAGCCGTCGATCTTCACGCCATCGGACGTCGTGAACGTGAAGATCTCGGCCGGCGAATACTCGTGCGTGGCCAGCCACTGCGTGACGGCGGCGTTGTCCTCCAGCGTGCGCAGCTTGCGGCTGCCCGTCGCCCACAGTTCCACCTGGCGCGGCTGGTGCACCGACGACCAGCTGTCGATGTAGTAGCGCGTGTTGGGCGACATGTTGACCTGGTGCGTGCCCTGCGCCGTGGTGATCCGGCGCTGGCCCGTGCCGTCATACCGGATGGCGTACATCTGGCGCTGCGTCGGCGAGGCCTCGGTGGACGTGTAATAGATGACCTGCGCTTTCGGGTCCACGCCCTCGATGCGCGTCACGCTCCAGTTGCCGTGCGTCACCTGCCCCAGAAGCCGGCCCGAGTAGTCATAGCGGTAGATATGCTGGTAGCCCGTGCGGTCCGAGATCCAGAAGAACTCGTGCGTGCCCTCGGGGAACGACAGCATGTCCTGCACGCCGGCGTAGAAGTCGTACACGTCCACCCAGGTGTCCGACGCCTGCGTCATCACCAGGCGCTTGCCGCCCGTCGTCACGTCGAAGAAGTACAGCTTCATCTCGTTCTGGTGACGGTTGAGCGTCACCACGGCGAGCGTGTCGGGCTGGCTGGTCCAGTAGATGCGCGGGATGTAGGAGTCGCTGCCCTCGTTGGGATCCAGCCACACCGACTTGCCGGTGCGGACATCCGCGACGCCGATGCGCACCTTGGCATTCGCGTCGCCGGGCTGCGGGATCGGGATGCGGTCCCACTCCGGATGCACGCCTTCCAGGTCGGAGAGTTGCACGATGGGCTCGGCGCTGTCGTCGAGCTGCCAGTACGCGATGTGACGGCTGTCCGGCGACCAGTTCCACGCCTGCGCGAGCCCGAATTCCTCCTCGTAGACCCAGTCGAAATGCCCATTGAACACGTGCTCGGTGGCATCGTGCGTCAACCGCGTCTCGCGCCCGGAGCCCAGGTCGGACACGTACATGTCGCCGTCGCGCTCGTAGCCGAGCATGGCGCCGCTCGGCGACAGCTCGGCGGTGCGCGCCCCGCGCGTCGCGAGCTGCATCTGGTGCGTGGCCAGCGTGTACACGTAGAAGTCGGAGATTCCCGACCGCCGGTAGATCGGCTTGAAGTGCGTCTGGAAGACGAGGTGCCGGGAGTCGCGTGCCCACTGGAAGGACTGGTACGAGAACGCCTCGCTCGACCCGGGGAAGGTCATGCCCTGGGCGCTGAAGAGGAGCGTGTCACGCCCGGTGGCGGGGTCCATGGCGCGGATCTCGTCGCCCGAGGAGCCGCGCGTGGTGAACGAGAAGCGGTTGCCGCCGTCGATCCAGTTGACGTTGCGCGGGCCGGAACCGCCGGCCAGCGCGCCGCCCGCGGCAAGCGCCTCGTTGAGGTTGGCGAAGCGGGCCTTCTGCTGCGCCCGCGCAAGGCTCGGGACCGCAAGCGCCGCGATGGCGACGCCCGCGAGGACGGATTTCACGCGCATGAGTTGTGATCGTCAGGGTGTCCGGGATGCCAGCGCCCGGTGAGTGCGCGGCCGCCGGCCACGCGAATGGAACACGTTCTACTTTAGCGTCAGCGCTCGCGGCGCACCATGAGGCTCGCGAAGAACCCGAGCGCCGCGATGATGATCACCACCGGGCCGGTCTCGCGGTGGATGGACGGCGCGATGAGCGTGCCCGCCACCGTCGCCACCACGGCGATCGCCACCGAGGTCGCCTGCATGCCGCGCAGGCTGCCCGCCACCTGCTTGGCCGTGGCCGCCGGGATGATGATGAGCGACCCCATCAGCAGGACGCCCAGGAACCGCAGCCCCAGCGCGACGGTGAGCGCAAAGCTCAGCAGGAAGAGCAGGTCGATGCGCGAGACGTTGATCCCCGTCGTGCGCGCGAGGTCCGGCGACACCAGCGCGATGACGAGCCGGCTGCGGGCGCGGACCAGGAAGCCGATCACGAGCAGCGCCGCCGCGAGTCCCAGCACCACTTCCATTCCGCTCATGGCGCGCGGCGCCCCGAACAGCGCGTCGAGCAGCTCCTCCCCGGACGCCAGCATGCTCCCCACCGCCAGCGCCGCCGAGAACACCACCCCGATGATCGCCTCTGTCGGGATGCGCGCCTGGCGCTCCACCGCCCAGATGAGCAGCGTGCCAAGGATCAGCGCGGCCAGTGCGCCGAGCACGGGGTTCACGTTGAGCAGGATGGCAATGCCCACGCCCGGCAGCGCCACGTGCGATATCGCATCCGACGCCAGGGTCATGCGCCGCATAACGGCGTACGAGCCGACGAGGCCGGCCGCGACCGCCATCGCGAGCGGAAGCAGCAGGTCAGAGGCTGACGGCATCGTCATGCAGGTGGAACTTCACGTTGGCGCCGTACACGTCCTGCAGGCGCTCCGTAGTGAGGATCTCCATCGGGCGCCCGAAGAACGCGCGCCGGCGTGACAGGCAGAGCACGGCGTCGGCTGCCTGGTACACCAGGCTGAGCTCGTGCGAGATGAGCAGGATCGTCAGCCCGCGCTCGCGCCTCAGCCGGCCGAACAGCGCGTAGATCCCCGCCTCGCTCGGTTCGTCCACGCCCGCCGTCGGCTCATCGACGAGCAGCACGGAGGGATTGCCCATCAGCGCGAATGCGAGCAGCAGTCGCTGGAACTGGCCACCAGAGAGCGTGCCGATGGGCTGCGACGCAATGGACACGGGCAGCTCGACGAGCGCCAGCGCCTGCTCCGCCTGCGCGGCGGGTACGCCAGCGACGTCTGCCTTGGCGCGCAGGAAGTCGAGCCCGGTGAGCGGCAGGTCGCGCTCGATGTCGAGCTTCTGCGGCACGTAGCCGATCTTCGTGCCCGGCGCCCACTCCACGGCGCCGTCGTGCGGCACCGTGCCGATGAGGGCCTTGAACAGCACGGTCTTGCCCGAGCCGTTGGGACCGATGATCGCCAGCGATTGCCCCGGCTCCACGTGAAAGCTCACGTCTGACAGGATCTGCTGGCGGCCAAAGGCCACGGAGAGATGGCGAACGTCGAGGGCGTTGGGCATGGGAGGGCTCCCCCAATGCTAGCGCGCAGGGGAAGGGGGTGCCACGCAGCGCCTACCGGCGCGCGAGCAGCGAACGATCGATGCTCCCGACCGTCGGCCGTCCGCTGAGCGCCATGGCCAGCACCAGCTCCTGGTGCAGGATCTCGAGCACGTGGTGCACGCCTGGTTCACCGCCCACGGCCAGCCCCCACAGGTACGGCCGCCCGATCAGCACCGCGCGTGCGCCCATGGCCAGCGCACGCAGCACATGCGAGCCGCGCCGGATTCCACCGTCCACCAGCACCTCCGCCCGCCCGCCCACGGCTTCCACGACCTCGGGCAGCGCCTCGGCGCCGGACACCGCGCCGTCGAGCTGGCGCCCGCCGTGGTTCGAGACGATGATCGCCTGCGCGCCGTGTTGCACGCCGAGCGCCGCGTCTTCCCCGGTGAGCACGCCCTTGAGCACGAGCGGCAGCGACGTGATCGACCGGAGCCACTCGAGCATGCTCCAGTCGAGTGACGGGTCCCACAGCGCGTTGACGTAGCGCGCCAGCGCCGAGTCGCGCTCCGCTGCCGCCATCTCGGCGGCGGCGTACGGCTCCAGGTTGCGCAGCGACATGCCCGGCGGCAGGTGGAAGCCGTTGCGCACCTCGCGCTCGCGGCGCCCGAGGAACGGCACGTCCACCGTGAGGCACAGCGCGCGGTACCCGGCCGCTTCGGCGCGACGCACCAGGTCGCGCGTCACCTCGCGATCGCGATAGCAGTAGAGCTGGAACCACTTCGGGCCTGTCGATGCCGCGGCCACATCCTCCAGGCTCGTGGTCGCCGCCGTGCTCACCACCTGGATCGTGCCCGCACTCGCCACCGCGCGGGCCACTGCCCGCTCGCCGTCGGCGTGACCGAGGGCATTGAACCCGCACGGTGCGGTGAGGATGGGCATCGTCACGGACTGGCCGAGCACCGTGGTCGAGGTGTCCACGTGGCGCACGTCCACCAGCACGCGCGGGCGCAGCCGGATGCGGTCCCACGCAGCCGCATTCTCGGCGAGCGTGAGTTCGTCGTTCGCGGCACCGGCGTAGTAGGCATGTGCCATGGCGGACAGGCGCTCGCGTGCCAGCGCTTCATACTCGGCGATGTTGATCGGTTGGGTCATGGAATGACTCGGGTCGTGCAGCCCCTGGGCCGCACGTCGAAGCAAGGGTCAGTCGAGTTCCGCGACTGGCGCCACAAGGAACGCCGCCAGCCATCGGGTGATGAGCCGCGTCTCATACGCGAACATGCCGATCGCAGACACGAGCCCGACCAGCAGCGGCGTGCCGGCGTACAGGATCCAGCTCGACAACTGGCCTCGCGCAACCGGATCGCGGTACACCGCGACGCCGAGCCCCGCCGAGCTGACGCCCCAGAGCAGCAGGTACCGCGCGGTTCCCGACCCAGGGCGCATGCGCCCGACCACGACGCTGCCCGCCCCGTCGGGACGAACCGCGGCCTCGATGATCGGGCGGAAGGATTGGGCGCGATTGCGGCCGCGGTACTCGAGCGCGAAGCCGTTGGCATCCACGCGCCCGCTGAACGCAAGGCGACCGGGCGTGGCGTCCAGGACCGAGGCCTCGTCGATCCGGCGCGCGACACGCTCCAGGACGGCAGCCGGCGGGAGCAACGACTCCAGCTCGAAATGCCGGACGAACCACAGGACCGACAGGCTCATGGCACCCCCACCGATCGAATGTCCCCCCGCACGATCTCGACGCGCGCCTCGGTCCAGCCGTCCACCTGGTAGTATTGCACGCGCAGCCGGTGCACGCCGCCCGAAATGCGCGCGAGGTCCACCGTGGACTCGTGCGGCATCCAGTGATCGATCACCAA
>DASZRI010000433.1:0-4638 GCA_035549215.1 Gemmatimonadaceae bacterium
CGACTCGCGCATGCGCTTGACCATCGCGTCGGCGATGTCGTTGTTGGCGTGCGTCCAGGTGTCGATCACCTTGTTGTAGCGCTCGCCGTTCGTGATGTTGCCGGTCTGGTAGGCGCGCTGGAAGCGCTCGACGCGCTCCTCGGCCTCCGACAGCAGCTCCTTCTTGGCCACCGGGATCTGCAGGTCCTCGATGCCGATGGACACGCCGCCGCGCGTGGCGTTGGTGAAGCCGAACTCCTTGAGGCGGTCGAGCAGCTGCACCGTGGCCGCGAGGCCGGCGATGCGGTACGACTCGAACACCAGCTCGGAGAGCGCCTTCTTCTTCATGTCGTAGTTCTTGAAGCCGAGCTCCGGCGGCACGATCGCGCTGAACAGCACGCGGCCGGCGGTGGTCTTTTCCCACCGGCTGCCATGCGCGTCCGACACCCAGTAGCTCACGGGCGTGTGGACGGTCATGCGCCCGCGCGCGATCTCGGTCTCGACCTCGGCCACCGACGTCACGTGGCGCAGGTTGGTGGCCTTGTCGAAGCCCACCGGCGCCTTGGTCGCGAAGTAGCAGCCGAGCACGATGTCCTGGCTGGGCTCCGCCACCGGGCGGCCGTCGGACGGCTTGAGGATGTTGTTCGAGGACAGCATGAGCAGGCGCGCCTCGAGCTGGGCCTCGAACGACAGCGGGACGTGCACGGCCATCTGGTCGCCGTCGAAGTCGGCGTTGAACGCCGCGCAGACGAGCGGGTGGATGCGGATGGCCTTGCCCTCGACGAGCACCGGCTCGAACGCCTGGATGCCCAGGCGGTGGAGCGTCGGCGCGCGGTTGAGCAGCACCGGGTGGTCGCGGATGATCTCCTCGAGGATCTCGTACACCTCGGGGCTCTCGCGCTCCACGATCTTCTTGGCGCGCTTGACCGTCTCCGCGATGCCCTTTTCCACGAGCTTGTGGATGATGAACGGCTTGAACAGCTCGAGCGCCATCAGCTTGGGCAGGCCGCACTGGTGGAGCCGGAGCTCGGGGCCGACGACGATGACGGAGCGGCCCGAGTAGTCCACGCGCTTGCCGAGCAGGTTCTGGCGGAACCGGCCCTGCTTGCCCTTGAGCATGTCGGACAGCGACTTGAGCGGGCGCTTGCCGCGGCCGCGAATGGCCTTGGAGCGGCGACCGTTGTCGAACAGCGCGTCCACGGCCTCCTGCAGCATGCGCTTCTCGTTGCGCAGGATGACTTCCGGCGCCCGGTGCGAGATGAGCTTCTGCAGGCGGTTGTTGCGGTTGATGACGCGGCGGTACAGGTCGTTGAGATCGGACGTGGCGAAGCGCCCGCCGTCGAGCGGCACGAGCGGCCGCAGGTCGGGCGGGATCACCGGCACGACGTCGAGGATCATCCACTCCGGCTTGTTCCGGACGTCGCCGGACTCGCCCGAGTTGCGGAAGGCGTCCACGATCTTGAGCCGCTTGAGCAGCATCTTCTTGCGGTGCTGCGACGACTCGTCCACCACCTGGGCGCGCAGCTCCTCGGCCAGCTTGTCCACGTCCAGCCGGCGGAGCAGCTCGCGCACCGCGGGCGCGCCGATGTCGGCGAGGAACGCGGTGTCCTTCTCTTCCTTTGCCTTCTGGCGCAGGGTGAGGTACTCGTCCTCATCCAGCAGCTGGTTGACCTGGACCTCCTGCTTGCCCGGCTCGATCACCACGTAGTTCGAGTAGTAGATCACCTTCTCGAGGTCACGGAGCGTGATGTCGAGCAGGTTGCCCATCGGGCTGGGCAGGGTCTTGAAGAACCAGATGTGCGCGACGGGCACCGCGAGCTCGATGTGGCCCATGCGCTCGCGGCGCACCTTGCTGAGCGTCACCTCGACGCCGCAGCGATCGCAGATCACGCCGCGGTAGCGGATGCGCTTGTACTTGCCGCAATGGCACTCCCAGTCCTTGACGGGACCGAAGATGCGCTCGCAGAACAGGCCGTCCTTCTCGGGCTTGAACGACCGGTAGTTGATGGTCTCGGGCTTGGTCACCTCGCCCCACGACCACCAGGCGCGCAGCCCCTGCATCTCCAGGCGCTCGCGTTCCTTGGGGTCCCGGGGCCCGCGGATCTCCTCGGGAGAGGCAATCCGGACCTGGATGAAGTCGAATGCCGAGGCGCGGGTCTCGCGCACGCTGCGGAAATCAATCATCGGTTACTCCTCGCTCCCCGCGTCGGGCGCGCCGCCGTTGTCGGCGAACGCGTCAACGCTCTGGCCCATCGTCACCCGGATGCCGAGTGCCTGCAATTCCTTCACGAGCACGTTGAACGACTCCGGCGTGCCGGGCTCGGGCAGGTTCTGCCCCTTCACGATCGCCTCGTACACGCGGCTGCGCCCGTTCACGTCGTCCGACTTCACCGTCAGAATCTCCTGCAGCGTGAGCGCGGCGCCGTACGCCTCCAGCGCCCACACTTCCATTTCGCCGAAGCGCTGGCCGCCGAACTGCGCCTTGCCGGCCAGCGGCTGCTGCGTGACCAGCGAGTAGGGGCCGATGCTCCGGGCGTGGATCTTGTCGTCCACCAGGTGCGACAGCTTGAGCATGTAGATCTCGCACACGGTCACCGGCGACGAGAACGTCTCGCCGCTGCGCCCGTCGCGCAGTCGCACCTTGCCGAACGGCGTGAGCCCGGCCAGTCGCATGAACTCGACCAGCGCCGCGTCCACGTCGCCATCGGACTTCTTGCCGAGCATCGCGGCGAGCGCCGGCAGCTCGCGATCGGCGAGCAGCTCGGCGGCGTCGCGTGCCCGCTCCTTCTCCACCTTCTTCAGCGCGTCCTTGAACGCGGCCTTCTGCGACGGCCCCAGGTCCTCCGGCGCCGCCTCATGGTAGGCCGCCTGGTTGGCCAGCTCGGCCAGGTCGCGCTCGGCCAGCTCGCGCGCCGCCGCGGCCAGGAAGTCGCGCACGCGGTAGTACACGTCGCGCGTCGCCTGCGACATCGTGCGGCCGCCCAGCGCGTTCACCGAGGCGTCCTCGAGCCGCTCGAACCGCTCCCCCACGTCCTCGCGGTTCGGCTTGATGTCGGCCAGGATGGCCTTCACGTCGGCATCGGAGATCTCCGGCGCCGGCGCGCGCAGCGACAGGGCGTCGCGGCCCCAGACCGAGCCCGCCAGCTTGAGCAGCAGGCCGATCTCACGCTCGTTGGCGCCCTGGAAGACCGGCGTCTTGGCATAGAAGCCCAGCACGCGCGCGGCCCACCCCAGGTGCGTCTCGAGGATCTGGCCCACGTTCATGCGGCTCGGCACGCCGAGCGGGTTGAGCACGATGTCCACCGGCCGGCCGTTGGGGAGGAACGGCATGTCCTCCTCGGGGACGACGCGGGCCACGATGCCCTTGTTGCCGTGGCGGCCGGCCATCTTGTCACCGACCGAGACCTTGCGCTTCTCGGCCAGGTACACCTTCACGAGCTGGATGACGCCCGGGGGCAGCTCATCCGGCTGGAGGATGCGGTCGATGCGCTCCTCGGCCTTCTCCTCGATCTTCGCCTTCTCGGCGGTGGAGAGGTCGATGACCGCGCGCACGCGCTCGTTGACCTTCTTGTTCTCGACGCGGAACGTCTTGAGGTCGAGCGACGAGATGCGGACCTCGCGGAGCAGGTCGGCGGTGAGCTTCGTGCCGGCCGGGATCGCCTCCTCGACCGTGCCCGCCTTGAGGGCGAGCGCCACCACCTGGCCCTCGAGCAGCTCGTACAGCTCGACGTCGCGGACCTCGTTGACGCGGAGCTTCTCCTCCGCCTCCAGGCGCCGCACCTCGCCGATGCGCTCGCCGCGGTCCTTCTCGACCACCTGGTCCTCGATGCGCGAGAAGATCTTCACGTCGATGACCACGCCTTCCATGCCCGGCGGCACCTTGAGCGACGAGTCCTTCACGTCCTTCGCCTTCTCGCCGAAGATGGCCGTGAGCAGCTTCTCTTCCGGCGACAGCTCGGTCTCGCCCTTGGGCGTGATCTTGCCGACGAGGATGTCGCCCGGCTTCACGTGGGCGCCGATGCGGACGATGCCGCGCTCGTCGAGGTCCGTGAGCGCGTCCTCGGACACGTTCGGGATCTCGCGCGTGATCTCTTCCTGCCCGCGCTTCGTGTCGCGGACGTGCAGCTCCAGCTCCGAGATGTGGATGGACGAGTACACGTCATCCTTCACCACGCGCTCGGAGAGCACGATGGCGTCCTCGAAGTTGTGCCCGTAGAACGGCATGAACGCCACGGTCACGTTGGAGCCGAGCGCGATCTGGCCGCGCTCGGTGGCGGCGCCATCGGCGATCACCTGCCCCGCCTTCACCTTCTGGCCCTGGTGCACCAGCGGCCGCTGGTTGATGGCGGTGTCCTGGTTGGTGCGCCAGTACTTCTTGAGGCGGTAGCGGTCGTGCTGCGAGAGGCGCGCCAGCGGACGGTCGTCGTCCGCCTTGCGGCGCTCGTGCTGCCCCGCGTCGACGATGATCTCGTCGGCGGTGACGCGCGAGACGATGCCCGCGCGGCGCGCGATGACCACCGCGCCCGAGTCCACCGCCACCTTCTCCTCGAGACCGGTGCCGACGAGCGGCGTACGCGGATTGAGGAGCGGCACGGCCTGGCGTTGCATGTTCGAGCCCATCAGCGCGCGGTTCGCGTCGTCGTGCTCGAGGAACGGAAT
>DASZRI010000434.1:0-2065 GCA_035549215.1 Gemmatimonadaceae bacterium
TCCATGTTCGTCTTGCCGAAGATCACGGCGCCCGCATCGCGCAGCCGGCGGACCACGGTGGCCTCGAAGGGGCTCACGTAGCCGAGCAGGATGTGCGAGGCACAGGTCGTGGGCAGCGTGCGCGTGGCGATGTTGTCCTTGACCGCGACGGGCATGCCGTTGAGCGGCCCCGCAGCCACGGCGTCGGCCTGCGCGCGCGCGTCGGCGTCATCGCGCCAGGCAAAGATGTTCAGGCCGTCGCGCCCGGCGCGCACGGCGTCCGCTCGCGCGATGGCGGCGGCCACTGCGTCGTGCGCCACGCTCACGATTCCTCCGCCGTCTCGTGCGTCGCGAGGCGCGGCACCAGCAGGAAGCCGTCGCGCGCGCTTGGCGCGAGGTCCGAGGGCCGATGTGCGATTGCGTCCGGCGTGCCGCCGTCAGGACGGAGCGGCATGCCCGCCCCCATGCTGCCCGCATGGGCGGCCACGGCGCTGGTATCCACGCGCGCCAGCACTTCCATGTGCCCGAGGATGCCGTTGAGCTCGGTCATGAGCGCGCGAGCCCGGTCATCCGACAGGCCGAGCCGTGCCAGCGCGGCGATGTGCCGCACGTCGTCGAGGGAGACCGACACTAGTCCATTCCACGTTCGAGGTTTGCCTGCGCGACGACGAGCGTCTTGCGACCCACTGCCTCGTCGTCGAAGTCCACGCGGACCTTCGTCTGCGCCCCGGAGCCGATGATCTCGGCGATGGTGCCGCTGCCGAACTTGCGGTGTGAGACACGGGCGCCGACCGCGATCACGGCAGCGTCCTGCGACTCGTCCTCCACGGGCACCGGCATCGTGACGGGGCGCCCGGGGCGCCGCACCGTGGCGGCAGACGACGGGAAGATATCGTCGTCCGCGCCGAACGACGAGCGCCCGAAGGCCGGCGTGCGCGCGCCGCCGCCACCGCTCCCCCACCCTGCCATCACGCCGCGCCCGCTGCTGCGCACCCGGATCGTCTCGCGCCGATCGAGCATGCCCGCGGGGATGCCGACGAGGAAGCTCGAGGGCCGGGACGCCATGAACTCGCCGTTGCGCCGCCGCGACTCGGCGTGCGTGAGGTAGAGCACGCGCTCGGCGCGCGTGATGCCAACGTAGAACAGCCGGCGCTCCTCCTCGAGCAGCTTCGGCTCCTCGTACGCGCGGGCCAGCGGGAAGAGCCCGTCCTCGAGGCCCGTGATGAATACCACCGGGAACTCGAGCCCCTTGGCATTGTGCAGCGTCATGAGCGTGACCGCGTCCGCGTCCGTGGCCAGCTTGTCCACGTCGGCGACGAGCGTGGCGCGCTGCAGGAACACGTCAAGCGGCGTGAGTCCCACCTCGCCCTCGACGTCGGCCACGGTTTCGGCGGCACTGGTGATCAGCTCACGGACGTTGTCGAGGCGATCCTGTGCCAGCTCGTCCCCCTCGCCGCGCAGGTACTCGTCGTAGCGGATGGCGTGCACGAGGTCGCGCAGCAGCTCGTCCACCGCGGCATCGCGGGCCTGCAGCCGGAAGCGCTCGATGAGGGCGACGAAATCCGCGAGCGCGGTGCGCGCCGCCGGGCGCAGCCCGGTGAGCAGATCCTCGCGCATCGCGGCTGCGGTCATGGGGATGCCGGCGCCGCGGGCCACCTCGGCCAGCGTGTCCACGGTCGTCTCGCCCAGCCCGCGCCGCGGCACGGCCACGGCGCGCCGGAAGGCCTCGTCGTCCGCCGGGTTGGCGATCAGCTTGAGGTAACTCATCAGGTCGCGGATCTCGCGGCGGTCGTAGAACCGCACCGCGCCGACGAGCCGGTAGGGGACGGCGTGGCGCCGCAGCGCCTCTTCCAGCGCGCGGCTCTGCGCGTTGGTGCGGTAGAGGACGGCGAAGTCACGCAGCTGCCAGCCATCGCTGCCGCGGCGGCGGCGCAGCTCCTCGATCACCCACTCCGCCTCGTCACGCTCATCCAGCGCGCGCACGCTCACCACGCGCTCGCCGCCCGGGCGCGTGGCGCGCAGCACCTTGCCCATGCGCCCCTCGTTCTCGGCGATGACGACGTTCGCCAGCTCGAGGATGGGCGGC
>DASZRI010000435.1:0-8846 GCA_035549215.1 Gemmatimonadaceae bacterium
CATCGAGTCGCGCACCAAGGTGCCCTTGCTGAGCTGGTACCAGCGGCTCCGCGGCTCGCCGGGGCAGGATCCGCTGTGGGGGCTGGTGCGCGTGGAGACGCGGCTCGTCCCCGATGCGGCGCCGCGCGATGTCGCGCGTCATGCGGACGCCGTGTCCGCGTGCATACTCGCCGAGCGCGCGCCGACGGGGCATCCCGACCCGCGGTGGGACACGATGGTGTACGGCATCCGGGATTGCGAGGCATTCCTCAAGGTGATTGCATGACGATGGCGACGGTGCTCGGCCGCGTGGTGGCCACGGAACGCAAGCCCAACACGCCACACGAATTCCACTTCTGGACGGCCCTCGATTCCCCGGTGGGCATCGGCACGATCGTGCGCGTCGAGGGCACGGAGCCGGTGAACGGGCAGGTGCCGCGCGTGTACGGCGTGGTCGTGGAGGGGTTCAGCTACACGGACCTGCAGACCCCGCTGCACGACGTGCTGGGGCACGACGGCGCGCCCGGGGGCGAGACGCTGCACGCCTTCCGCCGTGCGGAGATCCGGCTGTACACCGCGCACGTGCTGCGCCACGTGCCCGAGGAGCCGCTGCAACCGGTGCCGATGGGGCAGGTGTTCCTGGCCGACGAAGCGGACGTCAACGTCGCGCTGCGGATGGACGGCTACCTGAAGGAGGGTGCGCGCACCGGGATCCCGATCGGCATGTATCGCGCGGGCGGCACCGACGCGCCGATCTACCTGGACGCGGACTTCCTGGTCGGGCCGGAGGCGGCGCACCTGAACATCACCGGCGTGTCGGGGCTCGCGACCAAGACGAGCGCGGTGGAGTGGCTGCTCGCGTCGCTGTTCGCGCACTTCCCGGCGCAGAAGGGATCGGTGGCGGCGGTGTGCTTCAACGTGAAGGGTCCCGACCTCTGCTTCCTGGACCAGCCCGCGCAGGTGGACGACGCCGACCGCGGGATGTACGACGCGCTGGGCGTGCCCGCGGAGCCGTTCCGCAACGTGCAGTACTTCGCGCCGTACACGGCCAAGGGCTACGTGCTCAACACGCTGCGGTCCAACGAGGCGCTCGCGCACAACGTGTCGCCGCTCACGTGGGGACTGCGCGAGGTGCTGCAGTACGCCGAGGTGCTGCTGAACAAGGACGACGTGGACGCGAAGGCGGACGCGCTCATCGACTTCATCAAGGAGCGGCTGCTCGACCGGAAGTTCCGCGACGACCAGCTCCTGGGCGACCGCGAGTACACCATCCAGTCGTTCGCCGACCTGGACGAGTGGTTCCGCCACCTGCTCGCCGCCATGGAGCAGCAGAACCGGGACAGCTGGCGCACGCACCACGTCGCCACGATCCGCAAGGTGCGCAACCGCCTGTCGAACATCTCCACGCGCTGCGCCGGGCTGGTGACGGACGAGGGCGTGGTGAGCGACTTGCCGTTCGGCAGCTTCGCGGACCGCTCGGTGTACGTGGTGGACGTCGCGTCGCTGGAGGAGGACGCGCAGGACCTGATCTTCGCCCGCGTGGTGACCCGGCTGCGCGAGCACCTGGAGCGCCGCGACCTGGGCGTGAACCACGTGGTCGTGTTCGTGGACGAGCTGAACAAGTACGCGCCGAGCGACGGCCCCGACACGTACGTGCGCAAGATGCTGCTCGACATCGCCGAGCGCGGGCGCTACCTGGGGCTGGTGCTCTTCAGCGCCCAGCAGTTCCGCTCGCAGGTGCACCGCCGCGTGGTGGGCAACTCGGGCACCGCGCTCTACGGGCGCATGGACGCTGATGAGCTCTCGACCCCGGGTTACGCGGTCCTGAGCCCGGCCACGCGGACCAAGCTCGCCACGCTGGAGAAGGGCCAGCTCATGGTGCGCCACCCGCACTTCACGCAGCCGATCTTCGTCCGCTTCCCGCGGCCCGCGGTCATGCGGGGGCGGGACGGCGCGGAGCAGTTCCCGCCGGCGCAGGAGATGACCTGCGAGGCGGCCGTGGCACGTGCGCTGCGCCAGCTCGACCCGGAGATCACGGTGGGGTGGGTGCAGGAAGTGGCCGGCCTGCACGAGGAGGCCACGGTGCTCCGCGCGCGTGACGTGACGCTGCGGGAGCGGCCCCGGGACGTGAAGGCGTTCTTCCAGGCGCAGTTCCGGCGGGTGGTGCGCCCGGAGCGGGTGCCGCCGCGCGAGCCGCGCGCCCTGCGCGCGACGTCCGGAAACGACCCGTACGGCACTGGCGGCGATGACGAGCCCCCGTTCTAATTAGGGGAGATTCCCGCAGAGCACGGGCATCGACCTCCACCCAGGACCGGATTGCGCGTCGTCCATTTTTCCGACCTGCACCTTGGGTTCCGCCAGTACCAGCGCCTGACGCCCACCGGGATCAACCAGCGCGAGGCGGACGTGGCGCGCACGTTCCACCGCGTGGTGGACGCCGTGATCGCGCGGCAACCGGACCTGGTGGTCATCGCGGGCGACGTCTTCCATAGCGTGCGCCCGACGAACCCGGCGATCCTGCACGCGTTCCTGCAGTTCTCGCGCCTGGTGCAGGCGCTGCCCGGCGTGCCCGTCGTCATGGCCGCGGGCAACCACGACATCCCGCGCTCCAGCGAGACGGGCTGCATCCTGCGGCTGTTCGAGCCGCTGGGTGTCCACGTCGCGGACCTCGAGGCCCGGCGGTTCGAGTTCCCGGAGCGCGGGCTCTCGGTGCTCGCGGTGCCGGACGTCGTCGGGGCGCGTCCCGCGCTCGTGCCCGATCCGTCGGCGCGGCACAACGTGCTCGTGCTGCACGGCGCGGTGCAGGGCGTGCTGCCCGCGCGCGCCGCGTCGGTGGACCGCGCGTCGTACGAGGTGGCGCCGGAGGACCTCGCGGCGGCGCAGTGGTCGTACGTCGCGCTCGGTGACTACCACGTGCACAAGGAAATCGCCCCGAACGCGTACTACTCGGGCTCGATCGACTACACGAGTTCCAACGCGTGGGGCGAGCTGGTGGAGCAGGAGAAGGCCGGCGTCCCCGGGAAGGGCTTCATCGAGTTCGACCTCGACACCGGCACGCACACCTTCCACGCCGTGCGCCCGTCGCGCGAGCTCGTGGACCTGCCGTCCTTCAGCGCGCGCGGGATGACCGGCGCCGAGGTGGACGCGGCCATCCGCTCGGCGGTGGAGGCGTGTCCCGGCGGCATCGACGACAAGATCGTCCGGCTGGTGATCCGCGACGTCGCGCGGCACATCAACAACGACCTGGACCACAAGGCGCTGCGGGAGTTCAAGCGGCGCGCGCTGCACTTCCAGGTGGAGATGCTGCGTCCCGACGTGCGGCTGCTGCGCGGTGAGGGCGCGCCGGGCCAGCGGCAGACGCTGGCCGAGTTCGTGCGCGAGCGCCTGCTGACGCGCACGCTGCCCGGCGACGTCAACCGCGACCAGCTCATCGAGCGCGTGTTCCAGTACCTGGACCAGGCCACGGCGCAGGAGCTCGCGTCGGGCGCCGAGGCGGAGGGCTGATGCGGCTGCGCAGCCTGCGCCTGGAGCACTTCCGGCAGCACGTCGACACGTTCATCGAGTTCGACGCCGGGCTCACGGGGATCATCGGCCCCAACGGGGCGGGCAAGTCCACGATCCTCGAGGCGATCGCGTGGGCGCTGTACGGCGCGCTTGCGCTGCGCACGGACAAGGAAGGCGTGCGCACGATGCGCGCCACCGGGCGGCCGCAGGTGCGCGTCGAGCTCGAGTTCGAGCTCGGCGGCCACCACTACCGCGTGGAGCGAGGGCTCACGTCGGCCGAGCTGTTCCTGGATGGCGGCGCGCAGCCGGTGGCGAACTCGGTGAGCGCGGTGACGGACTTCCTGCGGCGGCGGCTGCGCATGACGCGGCAGGAGTTCTTCAACACGTACTTCACCGGGCAGAAGGACCTGAGCGTGATGAACGCGATGGGTCCCACCGAGCGCAAGCACTTCCTGTCGCGCGTGCTGGGGTACGACCGCCTGCGCGCCGCGCAGGAGCTGGCGCGCGAGCAGCGGCGCCTGCTCGCGGCGCAGCTCAGCGGGCTGCGAAGCGCGATGCCCGATCCCGCGGGCGTGGAGCGCATGCGGACGGAGGCGCAGCAGCGCCTGCAGGTGGCGGTGGAGCGCGCGACGACGGCGTCGGCCCGCGCGGAGGCCGCGCGCGCCGCACTGCGCGACCTCGAGCCGCAGTGGGCCGCGCTGCAGCAGGAACGCGAGGCGCAGCAGCGGCTGGCCGGAGAGGTCCGCGTGCTCGAGACGGAAGAGGCGAACCTCGGGCGCGAGCTGGACCGCCTGGCGCGCGAGCTCGAGGAGGTCGCCGGCGCGCGCGAGGAGCTCGAGCGCATCAGCGAGGACCTCAGGCCGCTGGCCGAGCTCGGGGTGCGACTGCAGGCCATGGAGGAGCTGTATCGCGCGGAGGGGCGTCGCCAGGCCATGCAGGAGTCGGACCGCACGCTGCGCGAGGAGCTCGAGCGGCTGCGCGACCGCCTCAAGCGCGTGGAGACCGCGCCGCACCTGGAGGAGACGGTCACCGTCGAGCTCGAGCAGAAGCGCGTCGAGCTGGAGCAGGTGGAGGGCGCGCTGGAGGCCAAGCGCACGGAGTGGGTGCGCGACCGCCAGGAGGCGGAGACCAAGATCCAGGCGCTGCGCCAGCAGTACGCCGAGCTCAAGCAGCAGCGCGAGACGCTGGTGGACCTGGGCGAGAACGGCACCTGTCCCACCTGCGCGCGCCCGCTGGGCGACCACTACCGCAACGTGCTCGACCTGCTCGACGCGCAGCTCGAGACGGTGCAGGTGGACGGCAACTACTACCGCCAGCGCATCGAGCAGCTCGTGGACATGCCGGACGAGGTGAAGGCGCTGGACGAGCAGCGGCGCCAGGTGTTCGACGACGTCGGCAAGCTGGAACGGCGGCTCGCCAAGGTGCAGCTTGCGATCCAGGAGCTCGCGCAGCTCCGCCGTGACGTCGCCGACAAGGAGCAGCGGCATGCGGCGCTGCAGCAGGAGCTGGCCGCCGTGCCGAGCGGGTACGACGCCGCCGAGCACCAGCGGCTCCTGGCCGAGCGCGCGCGGCTCCAGCCGCTCGACATGCGGGCGGCGCGCCTGAGCATGCTGCTCGAGCGCGAGGAGCCGGTGCGCCGGTCGCGCACTGACGCCGAGTCCCGGCTCGCGACCCCGCGCGACGCCCTGGACCGCCTGCGGGCTGGGCAGCGCGCGTCGCACTTCTCGGAGGAATCGTTCACCGCGCTGCGCCAGCGGTACGAGAAGGCGGCGGAAGAGTTCCGCTCGGCCGAGCTCGGCGCCGTGGCGGCCGAGGGCGAGGTGGCGGCCGCGCGCGTGGACGACGAGCGCGCCGTGGCCGCGCAGCGCGAGCTCGATGCGCAGCGGGCCCGCGCCGACGCGCTGCACGGCGAGCGCCGGCTGCACGACGAGCTCGACGAGGCGTTCGAGGACCTGCGCTTCCGCCTGAACGAGGAGCTGCGCCCCGAGATCTCGAACATCGCCAGCGGCCTGCTCACCGAGCTCACCGACGGCCGTTACACCGAGCTGGAGCTGGACGACGACTACGCCATCCGCGTGCTCGAGGACGGCGTACGCAAGCCGGCGATCTCGGGCGGCGAGGAGGATGTCGCGAACCTCGTCCTGCGCCTGGCCATCTCGCAGATGATCGCGGACCGCGCCGGGCAGCCGTTCTCGCTGCTCATCCTGGACGAGGTGTTCGGCTCGCTGGACGACTCGCGCCGGCAGAACGTCGTCGAGCTGCTGCGGCGGCTGCACGACCGCTTCGAGCAGGTCATTGTCATCACGCACATCGAGTCGGTGCGCGACGGGCTGGATCGCGTCGTCAGCGTCCAGTACGACGAGGACGCGGGACGCTCGCGCGTGCGGCTGGAGACGCCGGGCCCGGGGCTCGCGCTGGCCGGGGCGGGAGCGAGCGACTGATGGCGATGCCGCGGTCGTGGCGCGGCGCGCCCGCGCTCGAGGGTCCCTTCCGCGCGCGGCGCGAGGACATCCCCGGGCTGAACGAGGTGTTCAGCGACGCATTCACCGAGCGCTATCGTCGCGACGGGATGGTGGGCGTGCGCGTGCCGTACCTCAACCCGTCCGTCTGGCGCTACGCCATCGACGATGCGGATGAGGCCGCCTTCTTCTGGCGCGGATCGCGCGGCGAAGTCGCGGCGTTCAACATGGTGCACCGGTCCGGCGTCGAGGGGTGGATGGGCCCGCTCGCCGTGCGCGACGACTATCAGGGCCACGGCGCCGGCAAGGCCATCGTGCGCCACGGCATCGAGTGGCTCAAGGCCGCCGGCGCGACCGTAATCGGCCTCGAGACCATGCCGCGCACGATGGACAACATCGGGTTCTACTCGTCGCTCGGCTTCGTGCCGGGCCGGCTGACGATCACGACGACCCTCGAGGCGGCGCCCGCCGCGGTCGCGCCCGAGCTGCTGAGCCGCATGCACGGCGCGGAACGCGAGCGCGCGATCGCGGAGTGCGCGGCGCTCGTGGATGCACTGATGCCGGGCTACGACTTCACGCGCGAGATCCTGCTCACCGACGAGCTGTCGCTGGGCGACACGCTGTTCCTGCGGCGCGATGGAGCAATGACGGGGTTCGCGCTCTGCCACACCGTGTCGCTCGTGGAGGGCCGGCCGCGCGAAGAGCTGCGCGTGCTCAAGCTCGCCGTGGCGTCCGACGCCGACGTGGAGCCGCTGGTGGTGCAGTTGCGCGACCTGGCGCGGCGCTCCGGCACGCGCCGCGTCGCCATCCGGGTGCAGGGCCAGTACGAGGCGTTCTACGCGCGGCTGGTCGCGATGGGCGCGCGCGTCCGGTGGACGGACCTGCGCATGGCGCTGGCGGGCTACGCGGAACGGATGAGCACGCGCGGCGTCGTGCTCTCCAACTGGGAGATCTGAACCCCGCGAATCAGCGCTTGGCGGGCGCGGAGCCGCGCACCACGATGCGCCAGATGAGCAGCGCCACGCCGACCGTCAGCAACGCATGGATCCACCCGGGCCCGCTGAAGCCCAGCGCGACCACGGCCCAGATGACGAGCATCGCCACCGCAGCAAGAATCCCGAGATCCATGAATTGACCCGCCCTGTCCGTTGGGGTAAGATTCAGCCGTCACAGGTTCTGGGACGGAGAGCTCCGTTTTTGAGCCAACAAGTCCACCGAGTGGGTTCGATAATCTATACTGACGTCACGCCCCCAGTGCGGGGGAAGGCGGAAGGTGTGGTGAGGGCCTCATACATTCGACTGGGCTTCACAAAACCCTCTTCGTTCCTACCCCCTCGAGCCCCGCGGGCAACCGCGGGGCGCGTCGTCTCCACCGGGTCCGGGCCGCGCCACCCACCGGGAACGCGTGTCCGGGCCCCGGGATTCGTCCCGCTGTGAGGACCTCATGCCCCAGGTAACCGTGACGCGGCGCCTGCACTTCAATGCGGCGCATCGCGTGCACAACCCGGCGCTGTCCGACGAGGAGAACCGCGCGCTGTTCGGCAAGTGCAACCACCCGAACTGGCACGGGCACAATTACATCCTCGACGTCTCCGTGCGCGGCCCGATCGATGGCCGCACCGGCTACGTGATGGACCTTGGGGAGCTCAAGCGCGTCGTCGAGGCCGAAGTAATCGAAAAGGTCGATCACCGGAATTTCAACCTCGACGTGGACTTCATGCACGGCATCATCCCGACGAGCGAGAACATCATCGTCGCCATCTGGCGGGTGCTCCAGCCCCGGGTGGCGCCGGCAACGCTCACCCGGCTGGTGCTCTGGGAGACGCCCAACAACTATGTCGAATATGAAGGCGGGTAAGAGCGCGGTGGCGAGTCTCGTCCGGTCCGTCGACATCGAGGCGCCGATCACGCGGCCGGTGTCGCCGGAGGTGGCGCATCCGGAGCTGGCTGAGCTGGTGCGGCGGCAGCTGGAGCTTGTGGGGGAGGACGCGACGCGGGAGGGGCTGCTCAAGACGCCGGAGCGCGTGGCGCGGTCGCTGGCCTGGCTGACGCGGGGGTACACGGAGCGGGTCGAGGACGTGGTGGGCGACGCGCTGTTCGCGGCCGAGGGGCACCAGAACATGGTGATGGTGCGCGACATCGAGCTGTACTCGCTGTGCGAGCATCACCTGCTGCCGTTCTTCGGGAAGGTGCACATAGCGTACCTGCCGGCGGGGCGGATCGTGGGGCTGTCGAAGCTGCCGCGGGTGGTGGAGGTGTATGCGCGGCGGCTGCAGGTGCAGGAGCGGCTGACGGAGGAGATTGCGGGGGCGGTGGAGCGGGTGCTGCAGCCGGCGGGGGTGGGGGTGGTGATCGAGGCGGTGCACCTGTGCATGATGATGCGGGGGGTGGAGAAGCAGAACTCGCGGACGATCACGAGTGCGCTCCGCGGCGCCTTCCGCGACGACCCCAAGACGCGCGACGAGTTCCTCCGCCTCGCGTACGCCACGCCGCGCCCCTGACCATGGCCCACGCGCTCGCCGGCAGGACCGCTGTCGTCACGGGCGCGTCGCGTGGCATCGGGCTGGCCTGCGCGCAGCAGCTCATCGAGGCGGGGGCGCGCGTCGCACTCCTCGCCCGCGGGTCCGCCGAGCTGCAGCGCCAGGCGCGCGCACTCGGCGGCAGCGCCGTCGCCCTCGACTGCGACGTCACGAGGCCGGACGACGTCGCCACGGCGGTGCGCGCGGTGCACGAGCAGTTCGGCGCCGAGCCGGACATCCTGGTCAACAACGCGGGCTACTTCGCGCTCGCCAGCGCCGAGCGCACGTCGCCGGAGATGTTCGCGCGCACGGTGGGGGTGAACCTCGTCGCGCCGTTCCAGTTCGTGCACGCGCTGCTGCCGGGGATGAAGGCGCGCGGCTCGGG
>DASZRI010000436.1:0-2844 GCA_035549215.1 Gemmatimonadaceae bacterium
GACGCTTGGCGAGTCCGGCGGCCCGATCACGCACGACATGAACGGCCCCGAGATCTACGCCACGATCTTCACCATCGCGCCGTCGCACTTCGACGTGAACACCATCTGGACCGGCTCCGATGACGGCCTGGTCCAGGTCACGCGCGACGGCGGCCGCACCTGGAAGGACGTCACGCCGACGGGCCTGCCGCACTTCGCGCGCATCAGCCTCATCGAGGCATCGCCGCACAAGCCGGGCACGGCGTACGTCGCGGCCAAGTGCTACCAGCTCGACGACCGCGCGCCCTACATCTACCGCACCGACGACTACGGGCGTACCTGGACGAAGATCGTCACGGGCATTCGCGCCGATGATTACGTGCACGCGGTGCGCGAGGACGTGAAGCGGGCCGGCCTGCTGTACGCGGGCACCGAGCACGGCATCTACGTGTCGTGGGACGACGGCGCGCACTGGCAGTCGCTGTCGCTCAACCTGCCCGACGTGCAGGTGCCCGACATCGCCGTCGAGGACCGCGACCTGGTGATCGCCACGCACGGCCGTTCCATGTACGTGCTCGACGACATCTCCGCCCTGCGCCAGATGACGCCGCAGTCCGTGTCGTCGCCCCTGTACGTCTACCAGCCGCGCAACGTGCGCCGCGGCCTGGACCAGGCCACGTTCCTGTATGACCTCGCCGCGGCCGCCGACTCGCTCAGCATCCAGGTGCTCGACGCCAAGGGCGCGGTGATCCGCACCTTCTCCGCCGGCGCGCCCGCGCAACCCGGGGCCGAGGAGGACAACCCGTTCCGCCGCGGCCGCGCAGCGCGGCCCACGGCCAAGGCAGGGCTCAACCGGTTCACGTGGGACATGCGGTACCCGGACGCCACGAGCTTCCCGGGAATGATCCTCTGGGGCGGCAGCGTATCCGGCCCGGTCGCGCCGCCGGGGCGCTACACCGTGCGCATCACCGCCGCGGGCGTCACGCAGTCCCGCGACTTCGAGATCAGCCGCGACCCGCGGAACACGCAGGTCACGGACGCCGACCTTCAGAGGCAGTTCACGCTCGCCATGCAGATCCGCGACAAGGTTTCGGCCGCCAACGACGCCGTCGTGCGCATCCGCCGCATCAGGAAGGACGTGACCGATCGCTCCGCAAGCGCGAAGGACGGTGAAGTCACGGCGGCTGCCACCACGCTCAACGGCAAGTTCAGCGCCCTGGAGGAAGACCTGTACCAGGTGCGGAACCGCAGCGGCCAGGATCCGCTCAACTTCCCGATCAAGCTGAACAACCGGCTCGCCGCGCTGATGAGCAGCGTGGACCGCGGTGACGCGCCACCCACCGATGCGTCGTACAAGGTGTTCACGGAACTTTCCGCCGATCTGGACGTCCAATTGAGGCGCCTGGCCACGCTCGTGTCCCAGGACCTCGCGTCGTTCAACCGACTCCTCAAGTCGCACCAGATGGAGAGCATCACCCCGTGACGCCGCCGCAGGGCTCCGCGAATGACCCGTTGATCGGCACGGTGATCGCGGAGCGCTACCGCGTGACCGCGCAGATCGGCGAGGGCGGCATGGGCCGCGTCTACCTGGCCGAGCACGTGCGGATGGGGCGCCGCAGCGCGCTCAAGGTCATGAGCCCGGCCCTGGCCGCGACGCCCGACGCGATCACGCGCTTCAATCGCGAGGCGTCCAACGCCAGCCGCATCAACCACCCGAACGTCGCAGCCGTGTACGACTTCGGGGAGACGGACGCCGGCCTGCTGTACATCGCGATGGAATTCGTCGAGGGCGAGACCCTGAGCGCGATCATCCAGCGCGAGGGGCGGCTGCCCGTCGCGCGCGCGGCGGCGATCACCAAGGGCGTGGCCGACGCCCTCGCCGCCGCCCATCATCTCGAGATCATCCACCGAGACCTCAAGCCCGACAACATCATGATCGCGCGCCAGCTCGACGGCAGCGACTGGGTGAAGGTCGTGGACTTCGGCATCGCCAAGACGGTCACGCAAGGCGGGGCGGGGCAGACCGTCACCACCATCGGCGTGTCGCTCGGCACGCCGGAATACATGAGCCCCGAGCAGCTCGCCGGCGAGAAGCTCGATGCGCGCACCGACATCTACTCGCTGGGGCTCGTGCTCTTCCACATGCTCACGGGCGAGCTGCCGTATCCCAGGCTGACCTCGAAGGAGACGCTCGTGCGGCGGCTCGTCTCGGCGCCGGCCACGCTCGGCGAGGTCTGCCCAGACGTGGCGTGGCCGCCGGCACTGCAGGCCGCGCTCAACCGCGCGCTGGCGCCGGATGTGGCCGATCGCTACGCGACCGTCGCGGAGTTCGGGCGTGACGTGGTGCGGGCCGCGCAGGAGGCCGATGCAGATCCGGATCGCACGCTGCGCGTAACGTCGGGCGCGCGTCCGGCCGCCGTTACGCCGGCCGCCGTCCCGGCGACACGTCGCGCGGAACGGGTGCGCACGGGCCCGGTGGGCCCCGGGCACACGAAGGCCCAGCCCGCGGAACCGCGGCGATCGCGCGCGGGGCTCGCGGCGCTGGTCGTGGGACTCGTGGCTGTGACGGCGGCCGGCGGCTGGTACGCCATGCGGGGCCGCGCGGCAACGACGCCTGCTGCCACCTCCGCGATGCCAGCCGACTCGACGCAAGCACACGCGCCCGACTCGACGCACACCGACACGCCCGACTCGACGCCAGCGCACACGGCCGAATCGACGAAACCGCAGGCGCCGCGCTCAGCGCCAGCCGCCGCACCGGCCGGGGCGGGGCAGGTGGCGACGCTGCGCGACTCCGTTCAGCGGTTGCAGCGGGCGTTTGCGCGGCAAGCCGACTCCCTCTCGCGCGCCGAGGCGGCGTCTCCG
>DASZRI010000437.1:0-3443 GCA_035549215.1 Gemmatimonadaceae bacterium
GCGGTGAAGTAGGTGTCCGAGGTCATTCGCCATCGCCCTCACGGCGTGGGGGGCGGCTGGTGCGCGGCGGACGCGGGCGGTCGCCGCGGTCGCTGGACCGCGGACGCGACGGACGATCGCCGCGGTCGCTGAACCGCGGGCGTGAGGGACGGTCGCCCCCCTCGCCGCGGTCGCTGAACCGCGGGCGCGAGGGACGATCGCCGCCCTCGTCACGCGAACCGAAGCGCGGGCGCGAGGGCCTGGCGCCGCGGTCGTCGCCGCGGCCTCGGGGCGCGCGCTCGGGGCGTCCCTCGTCGCGCCGCGCGATCAGCTGGCGTCCCTTGACCGTCACGCCGGTGAGCTTCTCGCACACGGCGTCCACGACCGCCTCCGACACCTCGACCAGCGAGAAGCGGTCGCGGATCTCGACCTTGCCCACGTCCGAGCCGCCGAGGCCCGCGTTGCCGGTGACGGCGCCCACGATGTCGCCCGCGCGCACGCCGTCCTGCTCGCCGACGTTCAGGAACACGCGAGCCATGCGTCCGGGCGCCGCAGGGCGCTGCTCGGCCGCGCGCTTCTGCGCGACCTCGAGCAGGCGGAGCGCCGCGGCCGCGATCTCGATGCCGTCCCATTCGCCGAGCATCGGCTCGAGCGCGAGCAGCTCGCGCGTGTACGAGCCGGAGACGAGCACCTCGCGCAGCGCGTCCCGCAGCTTGTCCTCGCGGGCGCGGGCGCGGGCCGCCGCATCCGGGAGCACGAACGCGGACGCCGCGCCGGCGAGCTGCCGCAGCGCCGTAAGCTGGCGCGGGCGAATGAGCGCGATCACGCGCTGCTGCGCGTGGCCGCCGGTGGCCAGCTTGAGTTCGGCGCGCGTGGCCGGCAGGTCGTAGAGCACGACGGTGTCGCACGCGTCGGTGGCGGCGGTGCCGGCGCGCACCGCGCCTTCCGCCGCATAGCCGAGCGTCTCGAGGGTGGCCTGCGCTTCGGTGAGGGAGATCGGGTCGCGCGCGTAAACGAACGCGCTCGGCGGGTTCAGCTCGTCGAGCAGGCGGCGCAGCGCAACGGAGCGCAGTGCATCGGCCACCGTGAGGTACTGCACCGGCAGCCCGGCCACTTCGTCGTCGGCGGGCAGCACGCGGCGGGCGCGGCGGGCGTAGCGCTCGATGAGCGCCTCGATCTCCCCGGACAGCTCACGCGCCACGATCGTGCGCGGCGCCTCCTTGGGGATCTCGGCCATCAGCGCCTCGAGCGCGGCGGACTGCGCCGGGGTTGCGTCGTCGGGCCACGCGAGCACGACGGTGCGGACGCCCTCGAGCTTGAGCGCGGATGCCTTGAGCAGCCCCACGAGCTGCTCGGCCGAGCCGATCACGATGTGTGCGCCGTGGGCGCGGAGGGTGCGAGCGGCACGCGGCGCGGCGGTCGCCGCCATTGCGCGCAGCCCGCGCCCGCGGCCCACTTCGTTTGCCGCTTCGGCCAGCGCGATCGCGGCGTCGGTGTCCTCGGCCACCACGACGAGCTGCACGCCGGCGTCCGCGGGATCCAGGCGGTCCGCCGCCGGGGCAAGGAAGGTCGAAGCCAGGGACCAGTCGGGCGGCAGCACAAATACGACATTCTGTCCGCGGCTCACAGCCGCGGTCTCCATTCCATCCGGTTCCACCTGGTCCTCACGGGCGTTGGGGCGGCCAGCGGCCGCGTTGTCAAAAGGCGTGCAAACACAAAGATAGCCAATCCCGCCGGGTTCGGCTCGCGGCGGGGCATTGCCGCGCCGGTGCGGCACGCCGGGGCCCGTGCCGCGGGCATGTTTCCCCGCGAGTCCCGGCGCGGTATGTTTGCGCACTCAAGGCGCGCCGGCGCGGGAGATCACGTGGGCATCACCGTCAAGCTCGAGGCGACTGCGGGGGAATCCCGGCGGGTCGAGTACCGGTGGGACGTGGATACCGACATCCTCTCGGCGCAGCTGAAGCCCGAGCAGGGGGCCACGGGCATGTCCGGCCCGGTGGGCGTGGAGGGCGCGGACGGGTCGTGGCTGATCCTGGACGTGGGCGACGGGCGGATCAACGGCGTCGAGGTCGCGGTGTGGCCGGAGGTCCGGAAGCACGCGGGGCTCGCGGCGCCGGCGCGCGTGCAGGAGGCCGGCGTCCTCGTGCCGGCGCGGAAGTCCAGGGCCGCGCTGACGTCCGTGGAGATGGAGACGCCGATCGCCGTCGAATCCGACGAGCACGAGCGTATCTTTCACTTCACGATCGGCAAGCCACGGAAGGTGCGCGCGGTGCGCCTGGCGGCCGACCTGCTGATGGAGATCGACGCATCCGGGCGCCTGGCCGGCCTCTGGTTGCTCAACGTGCCACCCTTTCCCGACGAGCCGTGATCACGACGATTGTGCTGATTCGCGTGGAGCCCTCGCTCATCCCGCAGGCGGCGAAGATGCTGGCCGGCGTGGCGGGCGTGGCCGAGGTGTACTCCGTGTCCGGGGACTGGGACCTGGTGGCCATCGTGCGCGTGCCGGAGTACGACCAGATCGCGCAGGTGGTGACCGAGGTGTTCCCGACGATCCCGGGGCTGCAGCGCACGCAGACGCTCACGGCGTTCCGCGCGTACTCCAAGGGCGACCTGCAGCAGGCGTGGGACATCGGCGTCGAGTGACGCCCGCGGGCGCGGGCGGATAGCTTTCAGGCATGGCCGCATCCCCCGCCGTGTTCTCCCCGCGCCTGCACGAGGTCCAGCGCGCGCTGGCGCGTGCGCTGCCGGGCGGGCACGTGCCGGCGTCCTCCGCGGTGCTGGAGACGCTGCCGCCGGCCGATCCGCCGCTCATCGAGCGCGCGCGCATGCTCGAGGACGCGCAGCCCATGCCGCACGCGGTGCAAGCGGCGCCCGCCGTGCGCTTCGCGGCATTCCTGGATGGGACGCAGCGGAGCGAGGTCGCGTTCTACGGGGCGGCGGGCATGCCGCTGGTGCTTGGCGTCGTCGCGGCGGTGGTGCGCCGTCGCGTGGAGGGGCGGGCCACGACGTGGCGCCATGCGGTGTGGTCGCGCATGTACGCGCCGCGTGCCGCCATGACGGACGCCGAGTGGGTCGCGCTGGCCGGACTGGGCATCGACGTGATTGACACGTCGCACGACGCACCGGAGCTGGCCGATGCACACCCCTTCGCGATCCGCGACGGCGCGCTCCGCCAGGCGCAGCGCGACCGCGAGCAGCTCGAGCAGCGGCTGGCGCAGCAATGGTGCGCGGAGACAGGCGAACTGCTCTACGTGGATGGCGGCATCCGCGGGTCGGACACGCTGGCGCGTGCGCCGCAGCTCGTGGGCGTGGTGAAGAGCCACCGCACGCTCTACGCGGACGCGGCCGGGCGCGCCGTGATCTTCGCGCTGCGCGAGGGCGAGCGCAGCAGCGCGTTCGTCATCGAGTCGCGCACCAAGGTGCCCGTGCTGAGCTGGTACCTGCGGCTCCGCGGCTCGCCGGGG
>DASZRI010000438.1:0-4445 GCA_035549215.1 Gemmatimonadaceae bacterium
AAGCCGCATGTCATGCTCGGCTCCATCGCCGGCCAGCACGGACCGGACGTGTCCCGCGTCAGCACGGTATCGCGGTGGGTGGGCGGCGTGTCGCTGATCGTGCTGCTGATTGCGTGCGCCAACGTGGCAAACCTGCTGCTCGCGCGCGCGCTTGGCCGTCGTCGCGAGATCGCGGTGCGCCTGGCGCTTGGCGTCTCGCGCGTCCGGCTCGCGTCGCAGCTCCTGGCCGAGAGCCTCGTGCTCGGCGTGCTGGGCGGGGGCGTCGGGCTGGCGGTGGCACAGTTCGCGGGGCGCGTCTTCCGGTCGGTGTTCCTGCCTCCCGACGCGACCGCGTCCGTGCTGGGCGACCGCCGCACCATGGTGTTTGCGGCAGCGGCCGCGGTGGCGGCTGGCCTGGCCACGGGCCTCGCGCCGCTGGTGCAGAGCCGCCACGTGGACCTCAACGCCGCCCTCAAGTCCGGCGCGCGCGAGGGAACACGCCAGCGCTCCGTGCTGCGGGCCACGCTGCTCGTCTTCCAGGCCGCGCTGTCGGTGGTGCTGCTGGTGGGGGCCGGCGTGTTCGTGCGCAGCCTGCAGCACGCACGCCAGGTGCGGCTGGGCTTCGATGCGGGCGCCGTCGCGATGGTGGACCTGAACATGCGCGGCGTCCCGATGGACAGCGCCAGGGCGGTGGCGCTGCGGCACCGCCTCGCGGATGCGGCGCAGTCGCTGCCGCAGGTGGCGGGGGTCTCCCCGCAGGTGAGCGTCCCGTTCTGGAGCTCGTGGGATGTCCCGCTGTTCCTGCCCGGCATCGACAGCGTGAGCCGACTGGGCGCCTTCGAGTTGAATGCGGTGGGGCCCGCGTACTTCACCACGATGGGCACGCGGCTGCTGCGCGGCCGGGGTTTCACGGACGCGGACGACGCAGCTTCGCCCCGCGTCATGGTCGTGAGCGCCACGATGGCCCGCACGCTCTGGCCGGGGCGCGACGCACTCGGCCAGTGCGTCCACGTGGGTGCCGACTCCGTTCCCTGCACGACGGTCGTCGGCATCGCCGAGGACATCAAGGCAGACCAGCTCACGGATGACCCGGGGCGATACTACTACCTGGCCGCCGCGCAATGGCACCCGGACATGGGCGGGCTGTTCGTGCGGGCACGTCCCGACGCCGCGCACGCGGCGGAAGCGATCCGCGCGCGACTGCAGCGCGAGATGCCCGGCGCGGCGTATGTGACGGTGACGCCCCTCGCCGACGTCGTCGGCGGCGAGACCCGTTCATGGCAGCTTGGCGCCACGATGTTCCTGGTATTCGGCGCGCTCGCGCTGCTCCTGGCCGCCGTGGGCCTGTACAGCGTGATCGCGTACGACGTGGCCCAGCGCACGCACGAGATCGGCGTCCGGCTGGCGCTGGGTGCGGCGGTGGCCGACGTGATGCGGATGGTCCTGGCCGAGGGGGTCCGCCTTGCCGCGGCGGGAATCGTTATCGGGGGCGCGCTGGCGCTTGCCGCGGGACGCTGGGTGCAGCCGCTGCTGTTCGATGAATCAGCGCGCGACCCGTGGATCGTGGGGAGCGTGGCCGCGGTCCTGCTGTGCGTCGCGGCGGCAGCCAGCGCCCTGCCCGCGTGGCGGGCGGCCCGGGTGAATCCGGGCGTCGCCCTCCGCGCCGACTGATCGCTCAGCGCCGTCTGGCCCCGGGCCTCGGCGGCTCGGTGAAGCGCAGCCTCCACGTCGCCTGGCCGCTGGTGTCGGCGCGCAGGCGCACGACGCGCAGCTCACCGTGCGTGCGCGTGCCGAGGTACTTCGCTCCGTTCACCTGCACGTCGCGGAGCACGTAGCCCTTCGGCACGCGCACGTACAGTTCGTACGGATCTCCGGCGACGACCGCGCTGGTGCCCACCAGCATGCCGGCGTCGTACTGGATGTCCTGCAGGTCGGGGCCGCCGCCGGTCACGTGGCGCGTCGTCGCGATCACCCACGGGTACGCGCGCGCTTCCTTGAGGCAGAACACCTGCACGCCGAGCCGCGGATCCACGCGGCCGGGGCGCAGCGCCGTGTCGATCACGCCCAGGTAGCGCCTCGACCAGAACTCGAACGCGGTGTACTTCACCCCCGGATCGAGCCCGAGCGCCGAAAGCTGGATGACGCTGTCGGCGTCGCTCGTGCGCGCGAGCACGGACCAGCGGTCGCGCCCGATGCTGATGTCGAGCAGGTAGAGCGGGACCGTGAGTCGCTGGTCTGCGTCGAGCGGCCGCGGCCCCGACCCGCTGAGCGACACGTCGGCGTCGGCCAGGTGCACCGATCGCGACGGATCCACGTCGTAGAACTGCTCAGGCTGCGTGAACAGCACCGGTGCCGTGCGCTTCGCGATCTCGACGCGCGGGCTGCGGTACACCTCCGGCTTGTCGGTGAGCATCAGCAGCGAGCCGGTGAGCGACGCCAGCGTCGCCGCACGATAGCCGTCGGGAGCCGCGAGCTGGATGTGATCGGGATCGTTGCGCCACACCACGTTGTTGAACGAGTTGTACTGCGCGAACCCGCCGTAGCCGAAGCCGTCGGTGCCCACGCGCACGGCGTCCACGAGGCCGGCGAGCTCGGGGCGGATCCCCCAGCAGGCGAGCAGGAAGGTGTGCCGCCCGATCGCATCGCGCACCGCCTGCACCACGTCGCGAAAGACCTGCGCACGGTCCAGCCCGCGCGCATGGAAGGCCGACGCGTGGCTGTTGTATCCCTCGTACCGCAGGTGCCGCAGCGCGTCGAGCTTGATGTACGTCCAGCCCATGCGCGCCAGCGAATCGTACACCGGCGTGATCAGGTCGTTGAGCGCCTGCGCGCGCGAGCCGTCCATCACATAGCCGACCCAGTTGCCGTGCGCGGGGCCGCCGTCGGGCGATGCCACGAAGTCCTGCTGGTGCGCCCACGCCCACGTGCTGTCCTGGAAGCTCACGTTCGTCCACAGCGCCGGCCTGAGCCCGCGCGACGCGATGTAGGCGCGCAACCCCGCCAGCCCCGACGGGAACTTGTCATTCGCGTTCAGCCAGTTGGCCGGCGTCCCGATCGGGTCGCGCTCGTACCCATCGTCGATCTGCAGGTATTCGTAGCCGTACGGCCTCAGTGCAGCCGACAGGACGTCGGCGGTCCGGCGGATGTCGGCTTCCGTCACCTTGTCCAGGTACGCGAACCACGATGTCCACCCGGCGACCGACTCATGCCACACGTCGTAGGTCCATGGCCTGTAGAACCGGAGCCCGCGATGCTCCTGGTAGAACCGCGGCCGGAAGCGCACCGCAACCTCGAAGCCGCTCGCGAACAGCCCGATCGTGGACGAGTCGCCCGCGATCACCCTGACCTGCGCCGGCTGGTCCACCGAGATCACCCAGTCGTTGCGTCGGTCGTACACGGCGCGGTTCAGGCGATTGAAGCTCCCGCCGACGCTGTTGCGCACGACGGGGAGCGCATTGGGCTCGGGGTCCGTTGCGCCCGCGATGAACTCGCCGCTTGCGGAAACACTGCCGAGGAACTCGAGGCGCGATCCGTCGCGGGAGGTCCACTTGAGCACCTGCGTGATCGCGCCGTCGGACGCCGTGTCCACGAGCACGCGCAGCTCCCGTGCGTGTCCCTGCAGCCGCGCCCACAGGATGCGCTTGCCGCCGTACGTCAGCGTTACCGTGTCGCCCACCGTCTCGACCATTGCCGGCGCGTTCGGCGGCCCGGCGGTATCGGCAGTCGTCACCTGCGCCGGCAGTGGCTGCGCGGCACGATGCACCTGCGGCGCGCGCCCGACGGGCAGCGCGGCGAGCGCGAGCGCGGCGGCGCTCAGCGCGCGAGGACGCGGGCCCATGTGTCGTCCAGGGAGCGCAGGAACTGCTCGACGCGATCGGTATATGCGCCCGGCGTGCCGAGCGTCTCGTTGATCTGCTCGTGCGTCAGGTCCTCGGGCGCGACCTCGATGCGGCGGCCCAGCGCCGCGCCCTTCTGCGCGAATCGGCGCGCGTCCGGGCAGCTCAGCCGACGCTGGCTGGAGCACACGGCGAGCATCGGCGCGCCGCGCCCCGCGAGCACGTCCAGCGGCGACATCGTGTGCCACGCGGACGGGTCCCGCCCGAACGCCTGGTTGTACAGCGGCAGGTGCGGGGCGCGCATGATCGCTTCCACGTCCAGCGCGCCGCTGTCCAGCAACACGACGCCGCGCCACGGATCGGCGCCCACCGATGCCGTCATCGCGGGCGACGACGCGACGAGCGCGATCAGGTGCGCGCCCGCCGAGTGTCCCATGAGCACGACCTGCGTGCTGTCGCCGCCCCACTGCGCGGCATGCGCCCTGATGTAGGCGATGGCGCGGGCCACGTACTGCGCCTGCTGCAGCGGGTTCGCGGCCGGCAGCATCGGGTAGTTGATGGAGATGAAGACGATCCCCATCGGCACCCAGCGCGATGCCTTGTTCGTGACGATGTTGTCCATCGCCTTGT
>DASZRI010000439.1:0-7417 GCA_035549215.1 Gemmatimonadaceae bacterium
CCGTGGGACGCGTATGTGGCCGGCATGGAGCTCACGCCCTTCGACCGGCGCATCGTCGAGCACACCGTCAATTCCGTCACGGGGCGCTGGCCGTTCGTCCCGGCCGGGCAGGACCGCGACTATCGCGGCACCTACCACGCCGTCGGCATGCTCGACAGCCTGGCGTTGCTCGTCTCGCGCGGCGGGATGGCGTGGCCGGTGGCCAAGATGGAGTTGGCCCGCGACTATGAACGGCGCCAGTTCCCGGACTCGGCGCTCGCCGAGTATCGCGGCCTGATGCGCGACCTGCCGCTGGCCGAGTTGCCGTACGAGCTGGCCGGGCACGTGCTCATCGAGATGAAGCGTGGCGACGAGGCGCTGCCGCTCCTGCAGCACGCGTGGGGCCTGCAGCACACGGCGTACGTCGCGTTCACGCTCGGGACGATGGCCGCGCAGCACCGCGATTTCCCGCAGGCCGCGAGTTACCTGACGGAGGCGTCGCGGCTCAAGCCCGATGATCCTGACATCCTGTACCAGCTCTCGCTGGCGCTCGCACTCTCGCGCGACCTCGCGGGCGCGCGCCTCGCGGCGCAGCGCGTGGCGCAGCTGGCTCCCAGCTATCCGGGGCTCGCGCAATGGCTGCAGACGCTCGGGCAGGGCGCACCCTGATCCGGCTGTGGTGCGCGGCGGCCGCCGTCGCGCTCGCGTGCGCGAGTGCGGCGCATGCGCAGGTGGATTCGGCCATCGCCTCCATCCCGCACCCGCGTGTGGCCGTGGTGCTGAGCGGCGGCAGCGCAAAGGGCCTCGCCCACATCGGCGTCCTGCAGGTCCTCGAGCAGCTCCACGTGCCCGTAGACATCGTCACCGGCACGAGCATGGGCGCGATCATCGGCGGCATCTACTCCGTCGGCTACTCGGCGGAGGACCTCGAGGCGATCATGTCGAGCACCGACATGGAGAACCTCTTTCGCCGGCCCACGGATCGTCGCCAGCTGCGCCCCATGCGCAAGGCGGAGGATGCGCGCTACACGGTGACCTTCCCGCTCTCCGGCCGGAGCGTCGGGCTGCCGACGGCCGTCGTCTCGCGCCAGGCGATCGCCGAGCGGATCGAGAAGTACACGTGGCCGGCGCACGGCGTCACGGACTTCACGACGCTGCCGCGCGCCTTCGGGGCCCTGGTCACCGACCTCGGCACGGGCGATCCCATCCTGCTGCACAAGGGATACCTCGCGCAGGCCATCGAGGCGAGCGCCGCGGTGCCGGGGGCGTTCGCGCCCGTGCGCCTGTATGACGGCCGGATCGTCGTGGACGGTGGCGCGGTGCGCAACCTGCCCGCCGTGAACGCGCGCGACCTTGGCGCCGACCTGGTGATCTGCGTGGACGTGTCCGAGCGCATCGAGCCCGCGGACAGCCTGCGCTCGATCGTGGACATCGTGAACCAGACGGTCGCGTTCCGCGTGCAGGCATCCACGTCGCGGCAGCGGAAGCTGTGCAACGTCGTCATCGACCCGGACATCGAGGGCCTCCCGTCGCTGGACTTCTCACAGGCCGCCGTGTGGGTGGCGCGCGGCCGCGTGGCCGCGCAGGAGCACGCGGCCGAGCTGGCCGCGATCGCCGATTCGGTGCGCAAGCTGCGCGGAATCGTTCCGGTGCGTCGCATGCTGCCGCGCGACGACTCGATCCGCGTGCATGCGGTGCGCTGGACGCCCGTGAGCGCGGGGGCGGACGTGCTCGTGCGAGGTGCGGTCGGGCTGGAAGCGGGGGACTGGGTCAGCGCAGGATCCGCCGCGGCGGCGGTCACGCGCATCTACGCCACGGGCCGCTTCGACCAGGTCAGCTATCGCATCGTGCCGGACAGCGCGGGCGACGCGCTCGTGTTCGACCTGAGCGAGGGCTATCGCGACGCGCTGGGCGTCGGTGTCCGGTACGACTCGCACTTCGGCGCCGCGTTCCTGGCGTCCGCGGTGATCCATGACCTGGGGACGCCCGGGTCGCAGGCCACGCTGAGCGCGCGCATCGGCGACGAGCAGGTGTACGACGCGCAGTACTCCGTGGGCGCCGATGCGAACACGCATCTCGTGCGCACGGTGCAGGCGACCTACCTTCGCACGCCGCTTCGCGTGCTGGAGAACACGGGGAGCCCGCTGCCGCCCGTGCTCGACGTGCGCCGCATTTCCGCGCAGCTCGCGGGTGTCGTCTCCACCAGCACGGTCGCAGCAGTCGAGCTCGCGCATGAATGGTCGCGCGACGGCCTGCCGGCGGACACCGGGCTGTTCGCGGCGAAGACGCAGGCCTACACGTCGCTTGCCGCGACGGTCGAGGCGGACACGTACGACCAGGCGTTCATGCCGGCCCGCGGCGTTTCACTGCGCTGGCGCGCCGAGGTGGCCGACCGCAGCGTCGGCGCCGGCGCGTCGTTCGTGCGGCACTTCCTCTCGGCGGACGGCGCACTCCCCGTGCTGCCGCGCACGTCGCTGCTCGGCGGCATCACGCTCGGGCACGCGCTGGGAGAGGACCTCCCGCTGCACGACCGGTTCTACCTGGGTGGCGCGCTGCCGTCACTCGTGTGGCCGGCGCAGTTCGTGCCGTTCCTCGGCCTCAATCCCCAGTCGCAGTCGGGTCGCGCGGTGCAGGTGGCGCAGGCGGGGATTCGCGCCCAGGTGACCGGCGGCGTGGCCGTCGCGCTTCGCGCAAACGTCGGCAACGTCTTCGAGGCCTGGCCCACGCACTTTGACGCGCGGCAGTACCAGTCGGGCTTCGGCGTGACCGTCGGCACGCAGCTCGCCCCCGGACCGCTCGCGCTCACCGTGGCGGCGCGCACGCTGCACAGCCGCCCGGTGATCGAGCTCGAGTTCGGCGCCGCCTTCTAGGCGCCGAACCCGCTCTTTAGCAGCTTCGCGAACGCGCCGTTCGCGGCCGCCAGCGTGTCCCAGGTGCCCGCCTCGGCCACGCGGCCGTTCTCCAGCACCACGATCTGGTCGGCGCGACGAACCGTGCTCAGGCGATGCGCGATGACCAGTGTCGTGCGGCCGTGCGTCGCGTCGGCCAGCGCCGCCTGCACGAGAGCCTCGGACACCGTGTCGAGGTGCGACGTGGCCTCGTCGAGGATCAGCAGCTGCGGGTCGCGTACCATCGCCCGCGCAATCGCCAGCCGCTGGCGCTGGCCGCCGGAGAGCAGCGTGCCGCGCTCGCCGATCTCCGTCTGCAGCCCCTCCGGCAGTGTCGCGAGCAGGTCGTCGAGGTGCGCGGCGTGGAGGGCACGCAGGATGTCCTCGTCCGTCGCCCCGTCGTGCCCGAACGTGACGTTGTGCGCGAGCGTGTCGCTGAACAGGAACGGCTCCTGCTCCACGAGCGCCACATGCTGGTGCCAGCTCTCGGGGGAGAAGCTGCGGTAGTCCACGCCGTCCACGATGACCTGTCCCTGGCCCGGCTCGCGCAGCCGCATCAGCAGCATCGCCAGTGTCGTCTTGCCGCTGCCCGACTGGCCGACCAGCGCGACGGTCTTGCCGGCGGGGAGGCGGAAGCTCACCTCGTGGAGCGCGTCGCGCTCGGCGGAGTAGCTGAACGACACGTTCCGGATCTCGACGGCATCGTGCACGCCGGTAAAGGAACGCGTGCCGAACGGCCGGGAGGGGAAGGCCGGCGTGTCGAGCCACTTGAGTACCTCGCGCGCACCGCCGGCGAGGAACACCACCTGCGCCATCGAGCCGAAGAACCGGTTGACCAGGGGCACGAGCCGCAGCAGCACGAGCCCGAAGCCCATCAGCGCCGCGCGCGAGATGTGGCCGGGCTCCACGAGCAGCGTGAACGCGCCCAGGATCAGCGCCATGGCCAGCGTCACCGACACCGCCTCCACCAGCGGCAGCAGCATGCCGTGGTGGCGCATGTTCACCTCTTCGGCGTGCGCCTGCGCGGCGTTCGCCTCGTCGAAGCGCAGCTCCATCACGCGCTGCGCATTCGTCGCCCGGACGACGCGCACCCCGCTGAACGCCTCCGCGGCGCGGTGCGCGAGCTGCATGTTCGCGGCGGTCGTCGCGCGCCCCAGCGCGTCGAAGTGGCGGTAGAGCCGGCGCACGAGCGTGGCGACCGCAGCGCCGCACGCGATGGTTGCCAGGGCAAGCAGCGGCGAGATCCACACGAGCGCGACCACGTACAGCAGGCTCATGCCCACCGTCTGGATGAGCCCGGTCAGCGCGGCCAGGCTGTCCATGGCGCGGCGGACCTCCTCCAGGAACACGTTCGACAGCTCGGCGGGCGAATGCCGCTCGAACACCTCCATCGGCGCCTGCTGCAGCCGGCGGAAGAGCGCGTTGCGCAGGTTCTGCACGCCCTGCCCCTGGATGTTCGCGATCAGCGCGGACGTGGCGAAGGCCGCGCCGTTCTTGAGCGCCATCGCCACGGCGACACCCGCCGCGAACTCCAGCGCGAGCGTCATCGTCCCCTGTCCGGGCAGCAGGTGTTGGATCCAGCCCACGATCGAGCTCGTCGGCCCGCTGCCGCCGACGATCAGCGACAGCAGCGGCACCAGCAGCCCGACGCCCGCACCCTCCAGCACCGTCGTGAGCAGCACGCCCACTCCGATCGCCACCATCCGCCAGCCCGTGAGCGGCATGAACCGGCGCAGGCGGCCCAGCAGTGCGACGGCTTCAGGGACTCCGCGCGACCGGTTCAGCATCTTGATGGGGTGCAGGGGAGGGGAGCGAAGGGCATGTGACTACAAAACTGATGCACGTCCGCACGTACCGCCATGTCGCCCGCGGTCCGGGACCGCTACATTGTGCCCATGCGCCAGAGGACTGCCGCTGCATCCGTCACGCGCGCGTTGCTCATCGCGCTCCTTGCGTCGGGATGCCAATGGTTCAGCCGAGGGACCACCCCGCAGGCGCCCCCCGTGTCGCTCGTCGTGCACAACTACGGCTTCTTCGACGTGAACGTCTTCGCGCTGCAGACGGATGCCGGGCCGGCGCTGCGTCTTGGCACCGTTACCGGGCTTTCCTCGGCCGAATTGACCGTGCGCAGCACCATGCTCCGCCCGGGACGGATCCTCGTGGTCCAGGTGCATGCGATCGGCACGCAGTACACGTGGACCAGCCCGGCCGTGGGCGTGAACGAGGGTGAGCTGGCGCGCCTCGATGTCTACACTGACCCCGACGGGAACATGAGTCGGAGCACGCTCTACACATTCGGCGAGATGACGCTGCCCCGGGACACCACGGCTGACACTACGTCGGCGGCACGGCTCCCGCTGGCACCGCTGCGACCGGGCGCTCGCCCGCGCTGACGCTCCGGACCGCGGGAAGCTGGTCCCGCGTGAGCGTCTCCCGTTCCATCAGCAGGTGTGCGCCGGTGTCCAGGGCGCTGCGGTTCGCCTCGAGCACCGTGCGCGCCCGCTCCAGCGCGCGCTGGATCAACGTGCGCACGGCCGTCTCGATCTCGCGTGCGGTGGCGTCGCTGTACATCCGCGACTCGGGCGCGATGTAGGCGGGCAGGTACTGCGGGCCAGTGCCCGCGTAGGCCACGTGGCCCACGGCCTCGTCCATCCCGAAGCGCATCACCATCTCGCGCGCCAGCTCCGTCGCCCGGACCAGGTCGTCCGCGGCGCCGGTGGACAACTCGCCGAACACGTTCAGCTCCGCGGCGCGACCGCCGAGCATGACGGTCATCTTCGCCTCGAGCTCCACCTGCGTCGCAATGTAGCGCTCCTCGCTCGGGCGCTGCAGCGTGAAGCCAAGCGCGCCAAGCCCGTGCGGGATGATCGACACCTTGTGGACCGGGTCGGCGCCGGGCGTCGCGAGCGCCACCAGCGCGTGTCCCATCTCGTGGTATGCGGTGATCTCGCGCTCCCGCGCGCTGAGCACGCGGCTCTTCTTCGCGAGCCCGGCCACGATCCGTTCGACCGCCACCGTGAAGTCCTCCATCGCCACCGACGGCGCGCCGCGTCGCGTTGCGGCCAGCGCGGCCTCGTTGACCAGGTTGGCCAGGTCCGCGCCCGTGAACCCGGGCGTCAGCGCCGCCACCTGGTCCAGGTCCATCTCCGGCGCCAGCCGCACGCGCGCGGCGTGCACCTTGAGGATCTGCACGCGGCCGCCGCGATCCGGCCGGTCCACCAGGATCTGGCGGTCAAACCGCCCGGCCCGCAGCAGCGCCGGATCCAGGATCTCGGGCCGGTTGGTCGCCGCAAGGATGACGACCCCCCGCTCCGGGCTGAATCCGTCCAGCTCGGCCAGGAGCTGGTTGAGCGTCTGCTCCTTCTCGTCATTGGCGCCGATGACCTGCCCCGGGCCGCGCGCGCGGCCCAGCGCGTCGATCTCGTCGATGAAGATGATGCACGGCGCCGACTGCCGCGCCTGCTCGAACAGCGCGCGCACGCGTGCGGCGCCTACGCCGACGAACAGCTCCACGAACTCCGAGCCGTTGATGGACAGGAACGGCACGCCCGCCTCGCCTGCCACGGCGCGCGCCAGCAGCGTCTTGCCCGTGCCCGGCGGCCCGACGAGCAGCACGCCCTTGGGCATCCGTGCGCCGAGCCGCCCGAAGCTCGTGGGATCGCGCAGGAACGAGACGATCTCCTGCAGCTCCGCCTTGGCCTCGTCCACGCCTGCCACGTCGTCGAACGTCACCCGCACGTCGCGCTCGGCGTACACACGCGCACGGCTGCGGCCCACGTTCAGCAGGCCCGATGCCTGCGTCAGGCTGCGTCGCGTCATGAACCACCAGACGAGGAGCAGCAGCGCCGACGGCAGGAGCCACGTGAGCACCATGTCCAGGAGCCCGCTGCGCGGCACGCCGGTGAAGGAGACGCCGTGCGCCCGCAGCGCGTCGGCAATCGCCGGGTCCACGCGCACCGTGACGATCTGCACGTGCCCGTCGGGCAGCGGCTGCCGCAGCGTCGCCCGCACGTACACGTCCGACACCTCGACCTGCGTCACGCGCCCCGAGTCGAGCATCTGCAGGAAGGTGCTGTACGGGACGGTGGTCTCCGCGCTCCAGCGCGCCACGAGCTGCGGCAGCAGCAGGAGCGCGATGAACACCAGCGGCAGGATCCACCGCCAGTGGCCGCCCGCAGCCGGCGGCGGCGTGGGCGGCGACGGCTGTTGTCGGTCACTCGACCGGGGCGCGGCGCGATTCTCCATGCATGCCACGCTGCGGCGCGGCGCCGTGCGCGGCAGTCGGGATTCTGCGCGACGAGCGTAGGGTAAACGCGCGTGCGTGCGCGCGGCGGGCATCCGCCGACACTGCTTCAGGACTCTCCCGACGCCTCCGCGCCCGCGCGCGCGGCATCATGGGGCAAGTGCTGCGCTCGGCCCCCGGATGCGTCGGTCGCGCGCCGCGCAACGCCCCCGGAGGAATCCCATGCTCAGGCTACGCGACATCATGACGACGGACGTGGTCACCGTCACGCCGGAGACCAGTCTGCGCAATGCGATCGAGCTGCTGG
>DASZRI010000440.1:0-1551 GCA_035549215.1 Gemmatimonadaceae bacterium
CGCCCGCCGCGCCGCTGCCCGCGCCCGACCCGGCCGCGCCGCCGCCGCTCCCCGATTGACCGCTGGTCCCAGCGCTCCCAGCCGAGGAGCGGCCCGAGCCGTCATCGGTACAGCCCACGCAGACGAGCGCGAGCGCACCCAAGCTGACGGCGACCATCGCTGAAACACTTCGGGACAGGGGCGTGCGGTGGGACATGGGGGGCACCTCGCCCACAACGGTCGCGCGCCTCGCCGTGCAGTTCAACCGTGCGACATGCAACACGCCGCAGCGCGGGGAGAACGGCGAGGCTCCGGGCTGCGACGGCCCGGACCAGTTTCGACGGCGTCTAGCCAGCGACGCGCTGGAGCCGGTGCCGATCGACGTGGTGGAACGGCTCGGGGCGGCCCTTGATCTGCAGCACCGTGTCTTCCTCGTACTCGAACGCATCGGGGCCCAGCACCGTGACCTTCAGCCGATAGGCCACCGTGCGGAACTCGGCGTCGAGGAACTTGTTCGAGACGATGCCGTACGTCGGCGAGCCCAGCTCGGCGGCCAGCGAGAACGTGCGCGCGTCGGGCGCGGCGTCGCCGCCCGCGAGGAGCGCGATGCCGCGCGGGATCACGAACGAGCGCAGCACCTGCCGGTTGCCGGCGTCCCACATCCAGTAGCCGAGCTCCTCGTGATACGGCGACGGCTCGCCGACGCGCCAGGCGGTCGTCGAGTAGCGCAGGCCGTAGAGGACCTGCTCGTGGTTGTCGACGCGGCCCGTGGGCGTGAACACGATGCGCTCGCGGTACTGGCTCACGCGCTGGCCGCGCGTCGCCGACGGAGCGGTGTCCTCGCCGCCCGCGCCTTCCCAGGTCCCCACCAGCGGGCCCAGCGGCCCCAGCAGCTCGATTTCGCTCATGGAGGCGAATCTAACCGGCCTCGCGGCCGGGGCCCAAGCGTTCTCAGCCGAGCACGCGCAGCGCGCCGCGCACGACGGGCGTGTCGGGCAGCGCGCGCAGCTCGCGCCACAGGTCCTGTGGCGGGCGCTCGTCGTGCAGCACCGCGCGGTAGCCGCGCACGAGCTTTTCCACCGTCGCCGCGCGCTCGCGCACGAGCTCGAGGCGGAAGCGCGCGACGCCGGCGCGACGCAGGGCCGGCACCAGCTGCACGGCGCTCTGCGCGGACGCGTGGAACACGGTGTTGCGGCAACCGACGTCGGCCTCGACGGGGTGCTCGACGCCCGCGCGGTCGCGCACGGAGACCTGGTGGTGCTCACAGGGGCGGCCGCAGGTGCGGAAGTCCTTCCCGTCGGACAGCAGCGCCGCCATCAGACAGTGCTCCATGTGAAAGAGCGGCGTCGGGTGGTGCAGCACGACCTCGGCGAACGGCGCGAACCGGCCCGTGACCAGCTCTTGGATCTGCGCGGCGTCGAGATCGAACGACGGCGTGAAGCCGTCCAGGCCGCGCTCGAGCACGCTGGCGATCGCGAGCTGGTTCGTGAGGTTGAGCGAGAAATCTCCGATGAAGACGGCGCCGTCGCGCGCGCGCGCGGGCAGCTCCTGCAGCGCGCCCCAACCGCGCAC
>DASZRI010000441.1:0-1828 GCA_035549215.1 Gemmatimonadaceae bacterium
CGGGATCCAGGTGATCTCGGAGTCCGATCCGGCCGCCGTGCGCGCGCTCATCGCGCAGGCGCCGCCGACGCTGCTGCTGCTCGACGTGAACATGCCCGGGCTGGACGGCATCGAGTTCGCGCGGTCGCTGCGCCAGGATCCCGGCCTGCGCGACATGGCCATCCTCATGCTGTCCGGGGAGTCCGACGCCGTGCACCGCGCGCGCGCGCTGGACGCGGGCGCCGACGACTTCGTGCCCAAGCCCATCGTCCCGGTGGAGCTGCGCATGCGGGTGCACAGCCAGCTCGAGCGTCGCCGGCTGGCGCGCCTGGCCGAGGGAATCCACCCCGGCACCGGCCTGTCGCTGGCGGCGCGCACGCAGCGCGAGGCGGAGGAGGCGTGGGGCGCGGCGCTCCGCGCGGGCCGCCCGTGCAGCGTGTTCGTCGTCCGGGCCGATGCCGAGCCGGTGCCGGACAATGACGCCGCCGCAGCGCCGTGGCTGCGCGAGACGGTGCGCGTGGCGCGCGCGCTCGGCCATGACGCCCGGAGCGTGGGCCACCACGACGGCAACGCGCTGCTCGGCGTGCTGCAGCTGAGTGGCTCGCAGGCGTCGGACGCCTTGAACCTGCTGGCGCGCTCGGGGCATGCCGGAGGCGTCGCGTGGCACGCCGGCGTGGTGGATGCGGAAGACCTGATGACCCCGGACTTCCCGGCGGCACGCCGCGCGGCCGAGGATGCCGCGGACCTGGCGCGCACCCGCGCGCAGGCGGCGGTGCACCGGTGGCAGCGCGGCGAGGCCCTGGCGGCGCCTGACGTGATCGTGGTCGAGGATGATCCGGCGCTTTCGGAGATGCTGCAGTACGCGCTGCGCGCCACGGGGTTCACGTCGCGCGCGTTCGACAACGGGCGCGTGGCACTGCAGGAGCTGCTCGCGCTGCGCACGGGGGCGACGCGCCCGTTCGTCCTGCTGGACGTGGACCTGCCGGGGATGGACGGCTACACGCTGCACGAGCGGCTGCGCGAGGAGCGCCCCGGGGCGTTCGACGTCGTGTTCATCACGGTGCACGCGAGCGAGTCGGACCAGCTCCGCGCCCTGCGCGCCGGCGCCATGGATTACATCATGAAGCCGCTGAACCTCCGCATCCTGATGGCCAAGATGAGCTCGTGGCGCGCCGCGCGGGATCGCGGCGCGTGACGCTGATCGGCCTGCTCGTCCTCGCCGCCATCGCGCAGGGGATCTTCCTGGGCGGCGTGATCGTGCTGCTGTTCGCCAACCGCGCCCGCAGCCGCCTGCGCACGCGGCGCATGGCCGCGGCGTCGGGGCAGCTCGCGCCGGTGGTCCGCCGCTGGCTGGTGGGCGAGTCGGACGCGGATGCGGTGGCGGCGGCCCTGCGTGCGCTCCCGGCGCGGCGCGCGGCCGAACAGTTCATCTCGCTGGCGGCGACGCACGCGGCGCCCGCGCAGATGGCCGAGCTGAGCGAGCATGTGGTCGCGGACGTGTGGGTGGCGCGCGCACTGCGCCGTGCGCGATCGCCGTTCTGGTGGCGCCGCCTCGAGGCGGCGCGCCTGCTCGCCGTGCTCGGCGGCCCGCGGCACCGCGACCTGCTGCGGCGCCTCCTGCGCGACCGGCACCCGGCGGTGCAGGGCGTCGCGGCCGCGGGCATTCCGCGCGTGGCGGACCTGGATGCGGTGGCCTTCGTGCTGGACGGCCTGCCGCAGCAGCCGCTCGTCGTGCGCCTGTACCAGTTCAACGTGCTCGCGGAGGCGTGGTGGTTCACGACGCCGGCCCTGCTCGAGCGGCTGGTGCCCGAGGCGCCGGGGTCCTCGCTGGAGGTGTGGGTGAGCCTGG
>DASZRI010000442.1:0-6605 GCA_035549215.1 Gemmatimonadaceae bacterium
CAGCTCCGCAACATGCTCGGCGTGCTGGGCTCGCTGTATCGTGCCGGGGTGCCGTTATTGCCCGGCACCGATGAAGGGGTGCCGGGCAAGAGCCTCGACCGCGAGCTGGAGCTCTACGTGATGGCCGGCATGACGCCCATGGACGCGCTGCGGGCGGCGACCTCGGTGTCGGCGCATGCCCTGGGCATGGACCACGTGCTCGGCACGGTGACCCCCGGACTGCAGGCGGACCTGCTCGTGCTCGACGCGAACCCGCTGGACGACATCCGCAATGTGTCGCAGGTTCAGTACGTGATGAAGCGTGGCGTCATGTATCGCAGCGCCGACCTGTGGAAGACGGTCGGCTTCACCCCGCCGGGCAGCCCGTGATCCCGACGCCGGCGGTGCAGGTCGCGCTCGTCCTGGCGCTGTCGTTCCTGATCGGCCTGGAGCGCGAGGAGCGCAAGCAGGCCAACGCGGAATGGATGTTCGGCGGCGTGCGCACCTTTCCGCTCATCGGGCTGGTGAGCTATTCGCTGGCCCTGCTCTCGGGTGACGAGCTGCTGGTGTGGGCGCTGGGCCTGGCCGTCGTCGGCGGCTTCATGCTGCTCTCGTACCACCGCAAGCTGTCGTCGTCCGACCACGCCGGCGTCACCACGGAGCTGAGCGGGCTGGCCACGTACCTTGTGGCGGGCCTCGTGTACCGCGACAACTACTGGATGGCGACCACGGTGGCCGTGGTGAGCGTGCTGCTGCTCGAGCTCAAGAAGGGGCTGGAGGGGCTCACGCGGCACGTGGCGTCGGGGGAGATCGCCACCGTCACGCAGTTCCTGGTGCTCACGGTGGTGATCCTGCCCATCGTGCCGAACGTGGAGTACACGCGGTTCGCGCTCAACCCGTTCCACACGTGGCTCGTGGTCGTGGCGGTGAGCGGCGTGTCGTTCGGCAGCTACGTGGTGCAGCGCGTGCTCCGCGGACGCGGCGGCGTGATGCTCTCGGCGCTGCTGGGCGGCGCGTACTCGTCCACCGTGGCCACGGTGGTGCTGGCGCGGCACGCGCGCGGCCGCCAGCGCCCGAACCTGTTCGCGGGCAGCATCCTGTCGGCGTCCGGCGTGATGTACGCGCGGCTGCTGGTGCTGATCGCGTTCTTCAACCTGTCGCTGGCCGGCGCCTTGCTGCCGGGGTTCCTCGTGGGCGCCGTGGCCGGGACGCTCGGCGGATGGATCGTGTCCCGGCGCCACGACGCGCGGGCCACGCAGGAGACGCCGGCCGAGCTGCCGGTGAACCCGCTGGAACTCAAGGCGGCGTTCCTGTTCGCCGCGGCGTTCGTGGGCGTGCTGGTGGCCACCACGCTCGTGCGCGAGTACCTGGGGCGCACCGGCCTGTACACGATGGCGGGGATCATGGGCGTCACGGACGTGGATCCGTTCATCCTGGGCGTGACGCAGGCGCATGCGACGGACGTGCCGCTGCACGTCGCGGCGGTGGCGATCATCATTGCGGCGTCCAGCAACAACGTGCTCAAGGCGGCGTATGCGCGCGCCTTTGCCGATCGCGACACCGGGCACCGCGCCATGCTGCTGCTGCTCGGGCTCGCGGTGATCGGGCTGCTGGGGTTGCTCTGGGTGTGACGCGACGCGAGGCGCGAGTGCGTGGCGGAACGACGAAGGGGCCCGGACCAGTGCGGTCCGGGCCCCTCGTGCATCACGCGTACGGGCTGCTCAGTGCGTGATCTTGATGAACCACGCGCCGATCATCGGGCCCATGGGGCCGCGGCCGCGCCCGCCCGCGGGGGGCTGCGCGCCGGCCGGCGGCGGCCCGTATTCCGGCGTGAACAGGTACGCGTTGTGCGTCACCGGGTCCACGGCGATGGTCTTGGCGCGCGCCATGGTGGTGACCGTGGCGACCACCGTGTACTTGTCGGGCGAGTCCTCGTGCACGACCGTCACGTTGCCCTCGCGGCCGGCGGGGATGTACATGAGCTTCTGCGACTGGTCCCAGCCGAGCGCGTCCACGCCATCGCCGTTGGGAATCTGGGCGACCACCTTGCCGGTGGAGGCGTCGGTCACGACGGACGTCTTGCCGCAGCCGGAGAAGATGCGGTTGGTGGTGCGGTCCATGGCGATGCCCGTCGGGCCGTCGCATGGGGAGATGTCCCACGTGGCGATCACCTTGAGGGACTTCGCGTCCACGACGTCGATCGCGTTCTTGTCCTCGAGGTTGAAGTAGTAGCGGCCCTTGCCGTCGCTCACGCCGCCCTCGGGGGCGCGGCCGGTGAGGTCGATCGTGCCGACCACGTCGCCGCTCTTCGCGTCGATGACCACGGCGGTGCCCATGGGCCGGCTGTGGTCGATGGTGAGGATGCGGTCGGTGGCGTCATCGTACATGATGCCGTCCAGCCCGTCCTTGCCGGCGTGCACCTTCTTGATCACGGCCATGCTCTTGAGGTCGAACATGGTGGACGTGGAGTCGCCGCCGTTGGTGGTGAAGCCGTGGCCCGACTTCTCGGAGAACGCGATGCCATGCGTGCGCGGCGTGTCGCCGATGTCGCCGACCACCTTGCCGGTGGCGCCATCCACCACCATCACGTGCGAGCTGCGCGAGATGTACACGCGGCCCGTGGCCGGGTCGGCCGACAGGTAGTCGGTGCCGCCCTCGCCGCCGATGTTGAACTTCTCGACCTTGAACTGCTGGGCGCGCGCGGCGAACGGAAGCGCGGTGAGCATCAGTGCCGCGGCCAGTGTCGCCTTGGCCTGCGTGGCAGAACGCATCATGCCAACCTCATGGACAGGGGAAATTCGTGGAGCGTGGAGACCCCTATCATACCCTGCGGTACCTGACAGCGCGATGACAGGCGGCGGGGCACCGGGGTGAGGCGGGCCCGGCCGCGTCGCCCGCGACCCCGCCCGGGCAGGGGGCACGTGGCGCCGGCGCGGCGCCGGCTCATCCCGTGATCACGTCGAGCACGTTGTCCAGCGTCACGTCGCCGAAGTACTCGCTCACGTCGGCGCCGGCCAGCGCCGCGGCCACGGATGCGCGGTCGTACGGCGCGCCGGTGAGCCGCGCTTCCAGCTCCGCCACGTCGCGCCGGCCCATGAAGTCGCCGAACAGCCGGATGCCGGCAATGCGCCCCTCGCGCACGTCGATCCGCGCGTCGATCTCGCCCACGGGAAACCGCACGGCGCGCTGCACGTTGGCGGCGGGATTCTCGCCGAAGTTCCAGGTCCACGTGCCGTACTTGCTCTCCACGAGCTGGTGCACGGCGTCCCAGTCCTGCGCCGTGAGCGCGATGGATGGGATGCGGTCGGCGTCGCGCGTGCCGAAGATCGCGTCCAGGATGCGCAGGCGGAGCTCGTCCACGGTGACGGGCTCGCTCACGAACTCGCGGATGTTGGCCACGCGGCTGCGCACGGACTTCACGCCCTTGGACTCCACCTTGCCGGGGCGCGGGCGCAGCGCGGCGGTGACGTCGTCCAGGTTGGAGTCGTAGAGCAGGGTGCCGTGGCTGAACATGCGGTGCGGCGTGGCGAACTGCGCGTTGCCGGAGATCTTGCGCCCGTCGGCCAGGATGTCGTTGCGGCCGCCGAGCTCGGCCGGCACGCCGAGCGACCGCAGCACGTCGATCACCGGGCGGGTGAAGTGGTCGTAGCGATTGAAGCGCCCGGCCACGTTGGGCGTCATGAAGCTGAAGTTCAGGTTGCCCAGGTCGTGGTACACGGCGCCGCCGCCGGACACGCGGCGCACCACGCGGATGCCGCGCGCGTCCACCACCTCGGGGTTGATTTCCTCGATGGTGTTCTGGTTGCGCCCGATGATGATGGCCGGGGCATTCACGTAGAACAGGAGCACGTCGTCGTCCACCGGCTTGTGGCGAAAGACGTACTCCTCGAGCGCCAGGTTGACGCGCGCGTCGGTGATGCCGCGGTTGTCCACGAAGTGCATGGGTCAGCCCCGCGCGGGTGGTGTGTAGCTGCCCGGCTCGGGGAACCGGAACGCGATGGCCAGCCGGTTCCACCCGTTGATCGCGATCACGGCCATGGTGAGGTTCACGAGCTCGGCCTCGCTGAACTGCTCGCACGCGCCGGCGAACACGTCGTCGGGCACGCCGTGCGCTCCGAGCGTGGTGACAGCCTCCGTCCAGGCGAGCGCGGCGCGCTCGCGGGGCGTGTAGAACGACGTCTCGCGCCAGGCATTCAGCGCGTAGATGCGCTGCTCGGTCTCGCCGGCGGCGCGCGCGTCCTTGGTGTGCATGTCCAGGCAGAACGCGCAGCCGTTGAGCTGCGAGGCGCGGATCTTGACCAGCTCGAGCAACGGGTGCTCGAGGCCACTGGTGCGAACGAACTGCTCGAGGCGGGCCATCGCCGTGTACGCGTCGGGCGCGGCCTGCGTGTAGTTGATGCGAGTCATGGTGTCCTCCCGCATGTGCGGGGGCGATCGTGCCAGTGAAAGGTAGCGCGGCCATGGCGCGGGGCGCGCCCGCTGGGACAAGGGGTGGGCTTGCGAAAGCCCTCTCGGCCCGCCCAATTGAACCAGAGGGCGCGCGGTCGATCCCCGCCGCGTGGACCCCGGGACCCTTCCCCTGTCCCCGATGGCCGAACTTCCCCCGCGAACGCCTCCCGAGACCCCGCACTTCCGGCCCGAGGCCGACGCCGTCGTCTCCATGAACGCCAGCGGCCTGGTGACGGCGTGGAACGAGGAGGCCGCCCGGATGTTCGGCTGGTCGGCGGCGGAGGCGCTCGGGCGCCGCGTGAGCGATCTCATCATCCCCGCGCGGTACCGGGCCGCACACGAGCGCGCCGTGGCCCGCCTGCGCGTGGAGGGGGCGGCCCGCATCGTGCACCAGCGCATGGAGGTGATGGCGCTCCGGCGGGACGGGAGCGAAGTGCCAGTGGACGTGTCGCTGGCATGTGTGCGCGAGGGTGACGCGTGGCACTTCACGGCGCTGCTGCGCGACATCTCCGAGACGCGGCGACGGGAAGAGGAGCAGCGGGACACCGAGGCGCGGTACCGCGCGCTGTTCTCGCAGTCCATCGAGGCCATCTACCTGTTCGACGTGGACACCCTGCGCGTGATCGAGGCGAACCCGTCGTTCCGCCGCGTGCTCGGCTACACCGCCGACGAGGCGGAGTCGCTCACGATCTACGATTTCGTCGCCCATCCGCGCGAGGCCATCGACACCTTCCTGGGCGAACTCATGGCCGTGGGCCACATCGACGGACGGGACCGCCTGTGGCGCCGCAAGGACGGGTCCACCGTCACGATGAACATGACGGCCAGCCTCATCCGCATGGGTGGGCGCCCGGTGGGGTTCTTCATCGGGCGCGACGTGACCGAGCGGGTGCAGGCGGAGGCGGCGCTGCGCGCCAGCGAGCAGAACTATCGCCGCCTGGTGGACCTGGCGCCCGATGCGCTGCTCGTGCATTCGGAAGGCACGGTGGCGTACGCCAATGCCGCGGCGCTGCGCCTGTTCGGCGCCAGCTCGGTGCGCGACCTGCTGGGCGCGCGGCTGGACGACCTGGTGCACCCGGACTTTCGCGCGGTGGCGGAGCAGCGCATCGCGACGATCCTGACCGCCCAGCGCGCGACGCCGCTGATGGAGCAGGTCTGGGTGCGCCTGGACGGCACGCCGATTGACGTGGAGGTGACCGGCGCGCCGGTGCTGCACGATGGGCGCAAGGCGGTGCAGGTCATCCTGCGCAACATTGCCGATCGCAAGCAGGTGCAGGCCCAGTTGCGCGAGGCCCACGAACAGCTCCGTGCCGTGGTCGAGGCATCCCCGCTGGCCATCATCACGCTCGATCGTGAGGGGCGGGTGCGGACCTGGAACGCGGCGGCCGAGCGCCTGTACGGCTGGAAGGCGGACGAGGTGATCGGCCAGCCGATGCCCATCGTCCCACCCGGCGGCCTGGAGAAGTTCCGCCAGCGAATGGCCCGGGCGCTGGAAGGCGAGACCTTCCGCCACGAGGAGGAGGCACGGCTTCGCGCGGACGGCACGCTGGTGGACGTGGAGTTCCACTCCGCGCCCTATCGCGACGCCGACGGCCGCGTGGCCGGCATCATTTCGCTGAGCAGCGACATGACGGCGATCAAGGCGCTGGAGCAGCAGCTTCGCCAGGCGCAGAAGATGGAGGCGATCGGGCGGCTTGCCGGCGGTGTTGCGCACGACTTCAACAACGTGCTCACGGCCATCCTGGCCACCACGGAGTTGATGGCGGGGGACCTGGCGCCCAATGCGTCGCTGCACGCTGATATCGGGGAGATTCGCGCGGCGGCGGAGCGGGCGGCCGCGCTCACGCGGCAACTTCTCGCCTTCAGCCGCCAGCAGGTGATGCGTCCGCAGGTGCTGGACGTCAACGCACTGGTGTCGAACGTCGAGTCATTGCTGCGCCGCCTGCTGGGCGAGGACATCACGCTGCGCACGGAGCTGGCGCCGGGTGGGGGACGCGTGCGCGCGGACGCGGGGCAGATGGAGCTGGTGCTCATGAACCTGGCCGTCAACGCGCGCGATGCGATGCCGGACGGCGGGACGCTCACGATCCAGACCGCGCACACCGACGTGCTGACGCCCCTGCCGGGCGACCGCAGTGCCATCCAGGCCGGGTCGTACATCACGATCACGGTCTCCG
>DASZRI010000443.1:0-1961 GCA_035549215.1 Gemmatimonadaceae bacterium
CGCGCGCGCTGCGTCCCGGCGCGCGACAGCACGACCGCGCCCAGTCCCGCCGTGAGCGCCACCCACGTGACGGCGAGGGCGATGGCGCGCAGGACGGGCTGCGCGGCGGGCAGCCACGTGAGCGCCGCAACCACGCCCCACACCACTCCGTAGAGCACGAGTCCCGTGAACAGCGCGCGCATGCTCACCACGCGCGGCACCGCGTCGGGGGAGACGCGAATGAGGCCGCGCCCCGTGAAGCGGGCCGCGGCCAGGAGGGCGAGCGCCAGCACGCCGGCCAGCGCGATGATGTAGGCGACGACCGCGAACGGGATGAGCAGCACACCGATCACCGTGACCGCGAGTGCGACCACCAGCAGGAGCAGCACCGGCACGATGCCGAGCTCGGCCAGCACGCCGGTCCAGAATGCGCGGGCGAACTGGCGCTCGAGCACCGCCACGACGCCGTCGAAGTTCTGCTCGGCGAACACCATGACACCGACGCCGATCACGAACAGCACGGCGAAGCACGCGCCCACGAGCTTGAGGGCGCCGATGGTGGTGAGCGGCCTGGAGGCGACTGGCGTCGCGGCGGCGCCGAATGCGACGCCGCCGAGCGAGCGAATCTCGCCGTCCACGCGGCCGCCCTGCGCCTGCACGCGCCCGTTGACGGCGATCGCGTCGCCGTCGATCTCGGCGCCCTGGTGCACGACGATGTCGCCGTCGAGCGCGTAGACGCTGCCCGTGACGTGGCCGAGGACGTCGAGCGTGCCCGACGCGTTGCCGACATCGCCGGTGAGCGTGGTGCCGGCCGGGATGGTGCGGGGGCCGACGCTGAAGCTGTCGGCCGGCGGGACGTGCGGCACGGCCAGGATGTCGGCCAGCCGGCCGATGTCGTGGCGCAGGCTGGCGGTCATGGCGGGCTGCGTGGTGGCGGGCCGTGACGCCGACGGTGGTGCGGCGGGCGACTGCGCCCCGGCGGGCGCGGCCTGGGCCAGCGCCGTCGGGACGGCGACGGCGATCGCGGCGAGCGCGCGAAGGAGGGAGCGCATGGCTCAGTCCTCCCGGCGCGTAGACGCGGCGATGGCGCGGAGCCCGAAGGCGGAGAGCGCGGCGGCCACCACGAACCCCGCCGCGGCCAGCGCCAGCCCGGTGACGCCGCTGTGCTGCACGGCGGCGAGGGCGTCGGGGCCGAGGAGCGAGGCAATCGCGGAGCGTGCCGCGTCGGCGACGGCGGAGCGCACCTGGTCGCCGGCGAGTCCGGTGACGAAGGTGAGCAGGTCACCGCGGGCGGCGAGCCAGACGGCCCCGCCGGTGAGGGCGGCGCCGGCGGTAGCGGCCACGCCGGCGGCGGCCACGCGCATGGGGCGTGACTGCGGGACGTAGCGGCGGACCGTGTCGCGGGCGGCGACGTGCCAGGGCACGAACACCGGAACCTGCGACATGACCTTGTCGGCGAAGTTGAAGGAGGGGGCGAACTGGGGGAGTTCGTCCAGGGCATCGAGGACGGCGCGGGCTTCGGAGAGGCGGGCCTGGCAGGACGCGCAGTCGCGGACGTGGTCGCGCAGGGGCGCCACGCCGAACCCGACTTCGTCGTCGAGCAGCAGGTCGATCTCGTCAGGGAGCAGATGCCGGTGGTTCACGATGCCTCCGAGTGTCCTACGGCCGGCGGGAGGCGCCGGTTTCAGGGGGAATACGGGCGGCGGCGGGCGCGCGTTTGCCCGTCGGCACGGAGTGGGTCAGGGGGCGGCGGCCGCGGGCCCGGGTTGCAAACAGATGGCTCACGGCTTGAGATGCTCCAGGGCCTCGCGCAGTTCGTGGCGGGCGCGATGGATGTAGGTCTTCACGGTGCCGAGCGGCAGGTCGAGGGTGGCCGCGATCTCCTCGTAGGAGCGGTCCTCGATGTGCCGCAGGATGATGCAGGCGCGGTACTCCGGCCGCAGCGTGGCGATGGCGCGCTCGATGGCGGAGCCGAGCTCGCG
>DASZRI010000444.1:0-4771 GCA_035549215.1 Gemmatimonadaceae bacterium
ACGGATTCGCGAGCGGATCCGGGCGCGACACGGGCATGGAGCGCTGGAACAGGCGGTGCAGCGTGGCCTGGTCGAGCGACTGCGCGACGAGCCCGGGGTTGAGCCGCGACGTGACGCTGCGGGCCTCGGGGCCGTGGCTGATGTACCAGTTGTAGCGATCCTTGCGCGCGGACAGGCCGTCGGGATGGCGGAAGACGACGATGGCGTTGCTGGCCGCGGGGTTGGTGACTTCGACGCGGTACTCGGTGCCATCGGGGGCGCGATACGTGAGCATGGTCGTGCGATGTTGGTGAAGGCGCGATCAGCCGACGAGCGACGGGGACAGCGGCTGCCGTCCCGCGAAGCCGGTGTCGAGCTCGTGCCAGTACTGGATCTCCGGCTCGCCCAGGCGCCAGCAGAGCAGCACGCGGCGGCCGTTCATCTCGCTGGGGAAGTCCACGAGGCCGAGGCGCGGGTCCTTGAGCTCGATGCCCAGCGCGTCGAGCTCGCGCTGGAACCCGCTGATCTCGTGGGCCATGGCCTGCACCTCGCGCTCGAGCTGCGCCGCGTGCTCGGCGGCGCCGGGCGCGGAGGTCCCGGAGGCGGCGAGGTCCAGCTCGAGGATCTTGTCGCGCCAGGCGCGATGCGCCTGCACGATGTCCTCGACGATCCGCCGCACCAGTGGAAGCGTGGCGTTGGCCTGCTCGACGGTGAAGAGCTGCATGTCCGGATTATAACGCGTCGGTGAAGCGGGAGGGTGGGGATCAGCCCTTGCCGCCGGCCAGCCGTTCCTCGGCCTGGCGTTCCTCCAGCCGGCGCTGCCGGCGGAGCTCGGCGGCCTTGAAGCGGCGGATCTCCTCAGGTGTTTCCGGCTGCAGCCCGGGGATCTCCACCGGTCGTCCGTTGCGGTCCACGGCGACGAACGTGAGGTAGCACGAGTTGGTGTGGCGACGCCGCCCGGTGAGCAGCTCCTCGGCCTCGACGCGCACACCGACTTCCATGGACGTGCGGCCGGCGTAGTTGACGCTGGCCTTCATGACCAGCAGGTCGCCGAGGTGGATGGGCTCGCGGAAGTCCACGCGGTCAATGGACGCCGTGACGACGGCATTGCGGCAGTGGCGGAACGCGGCGATGGCCGCGGTCTTGTCCATCATCGAGAGCACGACGCCGCCGAACACGTGTCCCATGTTGTTGGCGTCCTGCGGCATCATGAGCTGGGATGACTCGTGCTGGCTTTCGCGCACGGTCTTCATCATTCGCGGGTGCTTGTTGGTCATGAGCGGGGCCGAGGAATGCGGGAACGTGCGCTGCGTCCCCCGAGGTGCGAAGGCGGCGCGGCGGCGTGCGCCCGACGCGTGAGCGCAACCGCGCGGAGGATCGGCGCCGGGCGCGCATGGCGGTCGCTGGCTGAATAGACGCCGTCGCCGTAGAGGGCGGCGGCGTCGAATCCGCGGGCCAGGCTGTGGCGCGTCGCGGAGTCCACGGGTGGCACGTCCAGCCAGAAGATGCGGTGCACCGGGCCCTGCACCACCGCCACGGGCCACGCGCGGTGCGTCGAGTCCACGAGGGTGAGGCTGGCGTAGTCGCCGGACGAGTCGTACGAGGCCTGGAGCGTGTAGCCGGGGTGCAGCCAGCGCGCACTGCCGTCGCGGTCGGAGCGGAAGGTGGGCAGCGTGCGGCGCACGTCGCCCCACCACGGCTGCGGATTCACGCGCACGGGCGGGAGTGCGAGCGCGGACTCGCCCGAGTGCGGGCCCGCGGTGCGCGCGGCGAAGGCGACGGCCGGCGCGCCATGCGAGTCCGTGAGCGAGAAGCTGCGCGGGTCAAATGCCAGCTCCGCCATGGTGAGCGACACGACGCTGGCCAGGTCGCCGTGCTCATGGCGCGCGGAGTCGAGCACGCTCGAGAACGCGCGGCGGCCGTCGGCGATGACGCGGGCCGCGTCGCCCGTGCCGGCGATGGTGTCCAGCGGGACGGCACGCGCCGTGCGCAGGTCCACGACCGTGCGCCACGTGGTGTGCCAGGGGCGCTGCGTCGGCGAGCGCAGGTCGGCGTGGTACTCGAGCGAGAGGTACGGGCCGTGGACGGCGAGCAGCGAGACCTCGGACGTGGCGGCGACGCTGGGATGGTCGCGTCCGTCCTCGTCGGAGTCGAGGGGCTGCTCATCGGGATGCGCCCGGGCGTAGTCGCGCGTGGCCCGGCCGACGAGCGTGTCAGTGAAGACGAGCGTGGAGTCGCCGGTGACCAGGTCGCGCGAGTACACGAGCTGGCCGACGAGCAGCGCGTCGTCGTAGGAATGGTCGTCGTCCACGACGTACAACTCGTGGAACCGGCCGTCGTAGTTGGCGAGGATGATCGGGGAGCCACGGACGCGGATGCCGCGTGCGTCGGCGGTGATCCAGTAGGTCGAGTCGCCGGACGCGAGCAGGAACTCGGCGCGCGGGGGCGCACTGTGCGGCATGGCCGGGGCGCAGGCGGCGAGGGCCAGGAGCAGGGCGGCGGCGACTGAGCGGGGCATCCTAGAGACAATATACGGCGCAGGACCGGGTACTGCGCAGAACCGAAAACAGCGCAGGACCGGGAACGGCGCAGGACCGAAACAGCGGAACTGCGCACGACCGGGACCGCGCACAACCCGGAACGGCGGCGGAACTGCGCACGACCGGGACCGCGCACAACCGGGAACGGCGGCGCTACTGCGCACAACCGGAGACTGCGACGATCGCAGTCAGCAGTCCGCAGTCACCTTCGCAGTTATCGGAGTGCCGCTGGTTCGGCCCTGCGCAGTTTTCGGCCCTGCGCAGTTCTCGGTCCTGCGCTGTTCCCGGTCCTGCGCCGTTGCTATATCGCTGCCACCCCTTCGATCAGCCGCTCCACCTCGTCCGCCGTCGTATAGCAGCTGCACCCGACGCGCATCACGCCGTCGGCCTGCTGGCCCAGGCGCTCGATGACGGTCGCGGCGTAGAAGTCGCCGTTCGACAGGAACAGCCCCTGCTGCGCCAGCCGGTGCGCCAAGTCGGTGGTGCGGTGTCCCTTGAGGGTGAAGGCGACGGTGGGGGTGCGCGGCGAGCCCGGGCGTGGCCCGAACAGCGTCACGCCCGGGATGGCCTCGAGCCCGCTCCACAGCCGACGGAGCAGCGCGTCGCCGCGGGCGTGCAGGGCGGCGAACACCTGCTCCAGCGAAGCGCGACGGGAGCCGGCGCTGCCCAGCGACGCGAGGAAGTCCACCGCGGCCTGCGCGCCCACGATCGCCTCGTGGCTCTGCGTCCCCGTCTCCAGCCGCTCGGGCGAGTCCTGCGGCGCGGGGGCAAGGCGCGGCACGTCCGCGGCCTCGATCAGCGCGCGGCGTCCCCACAGGATGCCGATGTGCGGCCCGTAGAACTTGTACGCCGAGCAGGCGAGGAAGTCGCACCCGAGCGCCTGCACGTCCACGAGCTGGTGCGGCGCGTAGTGCACGGCGTCCACGAACACGAGCGCGCCCTGCTCGTGCGCGAGCTGCACCGCCGCGCGCACGTCGCTGATCGTCCCCAGCGCGTTCGACGCCGCGCCGATGGCGACGAGCCTGGTGCGCGGGCCGATGGCGCGGGCCAGGTCATCCATGTCGAGCGTGCCATCCTCGACGCGCATGCGCACGCTGCGGATCGTGATGCCGCGGTCGCGCTCGAGGGCGCGCCATGGCGCAACGTTCGCGTGGTGATCGAGCTCGGTGATCACGACCTCGTCGCCCGGTCCCCACGCGCGGCCGAGGCCGCGCGCCAGGTGGAAGGTGAGCGACGTCATGTTCTGCCCGAACGCGACCTCGTCCGGGCGCCCGTTGAGGAACTCGGCGACCGCGATGCGCGCATTCGCGATCATCGCGTCGGTCTCCTCGCTGGTCGGGTATGCCCAGTGCGTGTTGGCGTTGTGGTGCAGCAGGTAGTCGCGCACGGCGTCGGCGACGACCGCCGGCACCTGCGTACCGCCCGGGCCGTCGAGGTAGGCGACCGGATGGCCGTTGTGCCGGCGCGCGAGCGCCGGGAACTGCGCGCGGACCTGCTCGACGCTGGCGACGGCGCCCGTGGATGCGGGGGTGCTCATGCGTCCCCCGTCGGCGTGCGGGTGGCAGTGATGGTCATGCGCGGATCTCCGTGTTCGAGAGGCGCTCGATGACCTGCACCGCCTCCACGTGGTCGGCCTCCTCGCCCAGCTCGGCGTGTGCCATGCGCATCAGCTCGGCTGCAAGCTGCAGGAGGGGCGACACGACCTTCTGCTCGCGCGCCACCTGGGCCGCGATGCCGATGTCCTTGTCGAGCAGGGCCAGGCGGAAGGTGCGCGGGAACGCGCGCGAGAGCACGCGCTCGGGGAACAGGTTCATCGAGGTGTTCGAGCGCCCGCTGGACGCGTTGATCACGTCGAGCGCCACCTGCGGGCTGACGCCGGCCTTGGCGAGCGCGGCCAGGCACTCGCCCGTGGACCACACGTGGATGGCCAGCATCGCGTTGTTCATCGCCTTCACCGCGTCGCCGGCACCGATGCCGCCGCAGTGCACGATCTTCTTGCCGAACGCCTCGAGCACGGGACGCGCGCGCTCGAGCGCCGCAGCGTCGCCGCCGACCATGACGGTGAGCGTCCCCTGCTCTGCGCCGCTCGTGCCACCGCTCACCGGCGCGTCGATGAACGCGATCCCGCGCTCGGCGAACCGTGCCGCAATGGCCTGCGAGGTGGCAGGGTCGCCCGACGTGCAGTCGGCGAACACGGCCCCGCCGGCTGCGCCGGCCAGGATGCCGTCGGGGCCCTCCAGCCGGGCGGCGAC
>DASZRI010000445.1:0-4479 GCA_035549215.1 Gemmatimonadaceae bacterium
AACCGATGAAACGATTGCTCGCCGCCCTCGCGGCTGCCGCGACGCTGTCCGGGTGCGCCATCTCCACGCAGCAGGAAGTGCAGATGGGGCAGCAGTATTCCCAGCAGATCAACGCGCAGCTGCCGATCATCAAGGACCCCGAGGTCAACCGCTACATCAACGTCCTGGGCGACTCGATCGCCCGGCTGGCGGACAGCCGCGACCTGGACTGGAAGTTCTACATCGTGGACGCGCCGGACGTCAACGCGTTCGCGCTGCCCGGCGGCATCATCTACGTCAACCGCGGGCTCATCGAACGATCGGCGCAGATGGACGAGCTGGCCGGCGCGCTGGGGCACGAGATCGGCCACGTGGTGCGGCGCCACGTCGTCCGTGACATGCAGCGGTCGCAGGGCGCGAACATCGGCGTCATCGCGATGTGCGTGCTGCTCAACACGTGCAACGACCCGCTGACGCAGAACGCGATCAACATCGCGGGCGGCGCGGTGTTCGCCAAGTTCAGCCGGGCGGACGAGGCCGAAGCCGACGCCGAAGGGGTGAAGAACGTGGTGCGCGCGGGGATCGACCCGCGCGGGCTGCCCGACCTGTTCCGCGTGCTGCTGGACGAGCGCAAGACGAAGCCCGCCGGGGTGGACGCGTGGTTCCTGTCGCACCCGCTGGAGGAGGACCGGATCACGCACACGAACGCGCTCATCGCCCAGATCGACCCGGCGATCCTGGCGACGCTCACGAAGGACAGCCCGAACTACCAGGCCTTCCGCAAGCGGCTGGCCTCGCTGCCGCACGCCCCGCAGTCGCGGCAGCAGCAGGTGCCCTGACGGTCAGAGCGCCGCGACGACGCCCTTCACGATCGCCTGGAAGGCCTGCGCCGCGCGAGCCGTCGTCTCGATGACCTCGGCGTGCGTAATCGGCTGGTCGCTGATGCCGCACGCCATGTTCGTGATGCAGCTGATGCCGAGCACGCGCATGGAGAGGGCGCGCGCGACGAGCACCTCGGGCACGGTGGACATGCCGACCGCATCCACGCCGAGCATCTCGAGCATGCGCACCTCGGCGCGCGTCTCGTACGTGGGGCCGAGCAGCGCGCAGTAGACGCCTTCCTCGAGCGTGGTGCCCTGCCGGCGAGCGACGCGCTGCGCCAGCGCGCGCAGCAGCGGGTCGTACGGCGTGGACATGTCGGGAAAGCGCTCCTCGCCGGTCGAGGGGATGCCGATCAGCGGATTGCGGAACGTGAGGTTCACGTGATCCTCGATCACCATCAGCGTGCCGGGGGAGAAGCTCCGCCGGATGCCGCCGGCGGCGTTGGACACGATGAGCGTGGGCGCGCCGAGGGCATGGACGACACGCACGGGCAGCGCGGCGAGGCGGGCGTCGTGCCCCTCGTACATGTGGAAGCGGCCGGCGAGCGCGATGACCGGCTTGCCCTCGAGCGTGCCGGCGATGAGCTCGCCCGCGTGGCCGGGGACGGTGGATTCCGGGAAGTGCGGAATTTCCTTGTACGGCACGCGAATGGCGTCCTTCACGTCCTGCGCAAGCCCGCCGAGCCCGGAGCCGAGGATGATTGCCGCAACCGGCTTGAGCCCGCCGATGTGGGCCCGCACGACCTGTGCGGCGTCGCGCGCGGCCTCGGACCCGTACCGCGAGGGCGCCATCATACGCGGGCCCCCAGCGCAGCGAGCTCACGTCGCGCCTCGGCGGCCAGCGCCTGGCGCTCCGCGTAGGGCAGGAACGCGCTCTCGAAGCCGTTCAGCGCGATCCGCGCGAGCTCGTCGAGCGAGAAGTCGAGGCGCTCGGCCGCGTGCGCGTACTCGTCGGTCAGGCTGACGCCGCTCATGAGGCGATTGTCCGTGTTCAGGACGACGTTGAGCCCGCGGTCGTAGTACGTGCGCAGCGGGTGCGCCTCGTAGCTGGCGGCAGCGTGCGTCTGGATGTTGCTCGTCAGGCAGATCTCGAGCGCGATGCGGCGGTCGTTCACGTAATCCACCAGCGACGCGTCCTCGATGAGGCGCGTGGCGTGGCCGATGCGGTTCGCACAGCAGGTGTGCACCGCCTCGCGCACCGACTCCGCGCCATCGCCCTCGCCCGCGTGGCAGGTGCAGGCCATGTCGTGCTGCACTGCGTAGTGGAAGGCGCGCGCATGGCGCGACGCGGGGTTGCCGGCCTCGCCGCCCGCCAGGTCGAAGCCGACGACGCCGCCCGTGCGGTAGGCGACGGCGAGCTCGGCCAGCTCGAGCGAGACGTCGGGCGACATGTTGCGGATGGCGCAGACGATGACGCGTCCCACGATGCCGTGGTCCTGCTGCGCGCGCTGGAGCCCGCGCAGCGGCGCCTCGACGGCGTCGCCCAGCGAGAGGCCGCCGCGCACGTTGAGGATCGGGGCGTAGCGGACCTCGATGTACTTCACGCCGTCGCGCGCGGCGTCCTCGGCCAGCTCGTACGCGATGCGCTCGAGCGCCGGCGCCGTCTGCATGACGGAGAGCGTGATGGAGAAGCGCTCGAGGTAGTCCTCGAGGTTGCGCGCGTCGTTCACCAGCATGTAGTCGCGCAGCGATGCGGCGTCGTTGCGCGGCATCGGCTGGCCGTATTCATGGCCGAGCTCGAGCAGGGTCTCCGGGCGGACGGATCCGTCCAGGTGGCAGTGCAGCTCGGCCTTGGGGAGCCGCCGCAGCAGCTCCCGGTCGATCGTCGTGGTCATGGAGTTCAGGATGCGGTCGGTTCGTCGTGGTCGGCGGCAGCACCGCGATTCGGCAGCGTGCGGAAGATGGCGCCGGCCTGGATGGGCGACGCCGGGTCGGTGGGGAGCCCGCGGCTGTCGGTGATGATGCGCGATCCGGCGGCAATGGCGTCGGCCTCGGCGGCATCCCACGCGCGCACGGCGTCGAGCGCCGCGGCACCGCGCGGCACGGACACGCCGTGCCCGTTGACGAAGGCGCGAATGGTGTCGCTCATTGCGCGCCCTCCTGCACGAAGCGCAGCCCGCGCGGCGCGTGCACGGGCTGCGGCTGCGCCGAGAGGTACGCGATGAGCGCGTCGAGGTCCACGATGTCGAGGGGCTGCGAGCTGATGGCGGCATGGGCGAAGCCCAGCCCGTCGCCGCCGGTTGCCATGAAGTCGTTCATCACGATGGAATACGTGGCCGTGTCGGAGAAGGCGCGGCCGTCGGTGGGCAGCAGGCTGGTGATGCGATGCCCGGCCTCGCGGGCGGGGTCGTACGTGATCACGATGCCGCTGATGTGCACGTTGGGGGCGCCACGCGCGACGAGCTGCTCGAAGTAGGCGCGGAAGTCGGCGCCGCGGGCAGTGACGCGATACAGGAGGTTCCCGAACGGCTGCACCTCGAACAGCGAGCCGTAGGTGGCCTGCCCCGCGCGGAGGTTGGCGCGGATGCCGCCATTGTTCATGATGCCGAAGTCGCCCTTGCCCTCGACGCGCATGGCGTCGGCGATGAGGTCGCCGAGCGGGTACTCGCGCCCCTGGCGGATCATGTCCTCGGCGATCGTGGCCACGGGGCGATTCACGATCGGCGCAATGGACGCCGACGCCTCGCGCACCATGCGCGCGATGGCGGTGTCCGGCGCGATCGAGTCCGTGTACACCGGCCGCACCTGGTGGACGGCAGGCGGGAGCGGCTCGTGCGGCGTGGCATCGTATGGCAGGTCCACCACGTCAATGGCCTGCCCGCTGGACTGCGCCTGCACGATCGGGATGCCGCGCACCACGGTGTTGACGAGCGAGTGCGTGTGGCCGCTGACGATGGCGTCGATCTTCTGCGTCACCTGCTGCGCGAGGGTGATGATCTCGCCGTCGCAGGTGGCGGACTCCCCGCGCCCGCAGAAGGCGCCCGCATGGGCGATGACGACGACGAAGTCCGCGCCGTGCGCGCGCAGGTTCGCCGCGAGCGAGTCGACGATCGGCGCCGGCTGCTCGAAGCGGAGGCCGACGGTGTTGGAGGCCTTGGTCGTGGTCGGCGTGGAGACGGTCGCGAGGCCGATGACGCCGATGCGATAGGGCCCGCGCTCCACGATGGTGTCGGCGCGCAGCCAGGGAAGCGGCTTGCCGTCCGTGGTGCGGACGTTGGCGCCGAGGATGGCGTAGCGCGCCTGCGCGATGCGCGCGCGCAGGGTGTCCACGCCCCAGTCGAACTCGTGGTTGCCGAGCGCAGAGGCCGCGAGGTTCAGGCGATTGAAGACCGCCGTGACCGGGCGGCCGAAGGCAAGGTTGGACTCGGGCGTCCCCTGGAACTCGTCGCCGCCATCGAGCAGGATCGAGTAGCAGTTGGGCGGCGCACACTCGCGCTCGGCGGCCTCGATGGCGCCGGCGACGGCGGCGGCGCCGCCGCGCAGGTGGCCCGTGTTGTCGGGGCGGGGCTCGAGCGCGCCGTGGAAGTCGTTGGTGCCGATGATGCGCAGGTGCGGACCGCTGAGCGTCGCGCCGCGCGGCGCGCCGGTGCGTGGCCGCGCGGGCTGTGTGACCTCGCCC
>DASZRI010000446.1:0-4743 GCA_035549215.1 Gemmatimonadaceae bacterium
ACAGAAGGGAGATGAAAAAGCGGCCGAGCGGCTCGTGACGGCCAACCTTCGATTCGTCATCTCCTACGTCAAGAAATACCAAGGTCACGGGCTCGATCTGAGTGAGCTCGTCGCCATCGGAAATGAGGGATTGCTCAAGGCGGTCCGAAAGTTCGATCCGGACCAAGGCGTGAAATTCATCTCGTACGCCGTGTGGTGGGTCCGCCAAGCCGTCCTCAAGGCCCTCGCCGAACAAACGCGCTCCGTGCGCATCCCGCTCAACCAGAACTCGCAGCTCATCCGCCTGGCGCGTGCCGAGACGGTGCTGGCCCAGGTGCTGAAGCGCGACCCGACGGAATCCGAGATCGGCCGCCTGCTGGACGAGTCCCCGGAAACCATCCGCGCCGCGAAGCAGATGTCCTCCACCGAGGTGTCGCTCGACGCGCCGATCGACCGGTCGGATCGCGAGGCCTCGACGCTGGGCGAGCGGTTCGCCGGCGTGGACGGCAGCGAGATCGAGGAAGTGACCGACTACAAGCTCATGCGCGAGTTCATCGACCGCGTGTTCCGCATGTACCTGACGCCGCGCGAGCGCAAGATCCTGAACCTCTACTACGGCCTGGACGAAGGCGCCGAGCCGATGACGCTCGAGAAGATCGGGGCGCTGATGGGCGTGACCCGCGAACGGATCCGCCAGATCCGCGAGCGCGCCTTCGAGAAGCTGCGCGAGAGCCCTGACGGCCGCGCGCTGTGCGGCTTCTGGGCCAACTGACTACCCCCTGCGCCTGCTGCCTGGCGCACACGGAATCCCCCGGCTCACGCAGCCGGGGGATTTTCGTTTGCCACCCATGCGCGAAACGAACGCACGCTGGGCGGGGTCTTTCTATAATACGGTATGGCACAATCCGCGCCTGTCTTCGTTGACGAATCGGGCCGGCGCTGGCGTCGCATTCGCCGCGTCGTGCTTGGCGTGGGGATTGCGACCACGGTGCTCACGGCCCTGATCGTCATCGGGCTGCTGATCCCGCCACTCATTCCCGAGCTGCCGGTGGCGACGGCGAACAACGTGCCGATCGCGCGCCCGCTGGCGCGCGAGACGGGCGTGCCGCTCACCAAGGCCGGGCGTCGCAAGCGCGCAGCGGAAGTGCGCCTGCGCGCCGCGATCGCGGCACTGCGCACGCCCCCGCCGCCGTCACGGCGCGCGTCGTCGGTGCCCGTGATCGACCTCGGCGGTGCGCACGCGCGCCCGCGCAACGAGTCCATCGTCGCCGGCTTCTACGTGAACTGGGACGACAACTCGTTCGCGTCGCTGAACCTGAACTTCGACAAGCTCGACTGGGTGATCGGCGAGTGGGGATTCCTCGATCGGTCGGGTGACTCGCTGCGCATCCGCGTGGACGGCAAGGTCATTGACCGCCTGGCCGCCGCGCCGCCCGACAAGCGGCCGTCGCTGTTCCTGATGGTCAGCAACTACGACTCGTCGCGCACGGACTCCTCCGGCGATCCGTTCGGGCAGACGCCGCTGCGGCACATGCTCCGGGATTCCACGGCGCGCGCACGCGTGATCGCCACCATGCGCGGCACGGTGCTGAAGTACGGCCTCGCGGGCGTCACCGTGGACCTGGAGAACGTCCCGGCCGACCTCGAGCCGGAGGCGATCCGCTTCACGCGCCAGGTGAAGGCCGCGCTCGACCCGCTGCACCGCCTGACGACGGCGGCGGTGCCCTCGTGGCTCACGGTGAGCGAGCTGCAGCAGTGGGCCGCGGTGACGGACAAGATCTTCCCGATGCTGTTCGACCAGCACTACGGCGGCAGCGACCCCGGGCCGATCGCGGCCAACCGCTGGTATGCGGACAAGGCGCGCCAGATCGTCGCCGCGGTGCCGCCCGACAAGGTGATCTTCATGGTCGGGGCGTACGGCTACGACTGGAACGACGGCGAGCGTGGCGTGGAGGCGCGCACGTTCCAGGAAGTGATGGCCGGCGCGCGGCTGCACAACGCGCACCCGATGTTCGACCCGGAGTCATTCAACTCGTACGTCACGTTCACCGATCCCGATTCCACGGACCACGTGGTCTGGTACCTGGATGGCGTCACGGCCTTCAATGAATTCCGCATGGCGCAGCGGCTGGGCGCGGCGGGAGCCGCCATCTGGCGCCTGGGTTCGGAGGACCCGTCGATCTGGCGTGCGCTGAACGACGATGGGCACCTGCTGTCGGCGGACAGCCTGAAGCACATGCCGGCGGGCTACGACCCGGAGATCATCGGGCAGGGCGAGATCCTGCAGATCACGGCGTTCCCCACGGACGGCGCGCGCAGCATCCACGTGGACCCGCTCAGCGGCTACATCACGGGCCAGGCGATGCAGCGGCTGCCGCTGCCGTACGTGGTCTCGCGCTACGGCGCCGGCCGCCACCCGCACTGGGTGGCGCTCACGTTCGACGACGGGCCCGACGGCCGCTGGACGCCGCAGATCCTGGACACGCTGCGCAGCCGCGGCGCGCACGCGACGTTCTTCATGATCGGCGAGAACATCGACTCGCACATCCCGCTCGTGAAGCGCGTGTACGCCGAGGGGAACGAGATCGGCAACCACTCGTTCACGCACCCGAACATGGCGCTCACGCCGAACGCCGTCAGCAAGCTGCAGATCGACGCGACGGAGCGCGCCATCGAGGCGGTGCTGGGGCGGCGCTCGGCGCTGTTCCGTCCGCCGTACTTCGGCGACGCCGAGCCGACGACGGCGGACGAGCTGGTGCCGGTGGGCATCGCGTCGCGCCGCAACTACTACACGGTCGGCCTGCATATCGACTCCGAGGACTGGAAGGAGCCGCCGCCCGACACGATCATCGCGAACGTGCTGCGCGACCGGCGCCGCGGCAACGTGATCCTGCTGCACGATGCGGGCGGCGACCGCTCGAACACGGTCGCGGCGCTGGGCCGGCTCATCGACACGCTGCGCGCCGGGGGCGACACGCTGGTGCTCGCATCGGAGCTGGCGGGGATCCCGCGCGACGAGGCGATGCCGCCGCTCACGGCGCTGAGCTCGATGCAGCGGTGGGTGCAGCTTGGCGGGTTCGCGGCCTTCGGCGGCATGGAGTGGCTGCTGTTCTGGGTGTTCACGATTGCGGTGTACCTGGGCATCGGGCGCCTGGTGATCATCGGCGTGCTGGCGCTGGTGCAGCGGCTGCGGCAGCACCAGCGCCGCGAGATGCCCACGAGCTTCGCGCCGGCGGTGAGCGTGATCATCCCGGCGTACAACGAGGCCAAGGTCGTGCCGCAGACGATCACCAGCCTGCTGGCGCAGGACTACCCGGGCGAGCTGGAGATCGTCGTGGTGGACGACGGCTCGCGCGACAATACATATGAAGCGGCAATGGCCGCGCACGGCCACAACCCGCGCGTGTCCATCTACCGCAAGGTGAACGGCGGCAAGGCGAGCGCGCTCAACTTCGGGCTCGCCCATGCGAAGCACGACATCCTGATCGGGCTCGATGCGGACACGGTGTTCTCCGCGGACACGGTGCGCGAGCTGGTGCAGCCGCTGGCCGACCCGAAGGTCGGCGCGGTGGCCGGCAACGCGAAGGTAGGCAATCGCATCAACCTGGTGACGCGCTGGCAGGCGCTGGAGTACGTGACGAGCCAGAACCTGGACCGTCGCGCCTTCTCGCTGCTCGACTGCATCACCGTGGTGCCGGGCGCCGTGGGCGCGTGGCGCCGCGAGGTCGTGCAGCAGGTGGGCGGCTTCCGCGACGACACGCTGGCCGAGGACCAGGACCTGACGCTGGGCGTGCGCCGCGCGGGGTACTCGGTGGCATACGCGGACGGCGCGGTGGCGTACACCGAGGCGCCGGACTCGCTGCGCGGGCTGGCCCGGCAGCGCTTCCGCTGGTCGTTCGGCACGCTGCAGTGTGCGTGGAAGCACCGCGACGCGCTGTTCCGCCGCAAGTACGGCACGCTGGGATGGGTCGCCCTGCCCAACGTCTGGCTGTTCCAGCTCGTGCTGCCGGCCATCTCGCCGGTGGCGGACCTGATGTTCCTGTGGAGCCTGCTCTCGGTGTGGCTCACGTGGCGCGACCATGGCGCGACGTACTCGCTGACGAACCTCGAGGTCACGCTCAGCTACTACGCGGTGTTCCTGATCGTGGACTGGGCGGCGGCGATGATCGGCTTCCTGATGGAGCCGGGCGAGGATCGGCAGCTCACGTGGCTGATCTTCCTGCAGCGCTTTGCCTACCGCCAGGTGATGTACTGGGTCGTGGTGCGGTCGTTCGTGGCGGCCGTGCGCGGGCGCGTAGTCGGCTGGGGCTCGCTGGAGCGCAAGGCGACCGTGGAACTCGCACCCGCGCTCCGGCGCGCGCATGGCGACTGAGGTCGCGGCGCCGGCGATCGACGCGGCACTCGTGCGGGCGCTGGCCGAGATCGTCGGCGGGCGGCGCGTGCTCGTGCGCGAGAGCGAGCTGGTCACCTACGCGTCCGACGGGCTGCCGTCGTACCATCACCAGCCGGCGCTTGCGGTGTTTCCCGGCACGCGCGACGAAGTCGTGCGCGTGGTGCGCGCGCTTGCGGAGCGCGGCGTGCCGTTCGTGCCGCGCGGCGCGGGCACGGGACTCTCGGGCGGCGCACTGGCGCAGGGCACGGTCGTCATCGGCCTCAACCGCCTGAAGCGCATCATCGCGATCGACGCGGAGAATCGCCTCGCGGTGGTCGAGCCGGGGGTCGTGAACGTCGCGCTCTCGCGGGCTGCCGGCGCGTTCGGGCTGC